>NZ_JAKSYK010000105.1:0-45364 GCF_022829425.1 Methylobacterium sp. J-072
TGCAGGATCAAGCGTTACGGCGCCTTCTGGACCACCCCCACCTCCAACTCCTCCCCACAAGGGCTAGCGAATTCACACATCTGGGTCGGCAGGATACGCTGGAGACACCACGGCTCTCCCTCCCCCCTCTGCGGGGGAGGGTGGCCCCCGAAGGGGGTCGGGAGAGGGGAGCGACGGTGCAGGATAGAGCGCTTACCCTCACGCCTGCTCTGCTTCATCCGGAAGCCGGGTTCCCCTCTCCCGACCCCTGCTGACGCAGGGGCCACCCTCCCCCGCAGAGGGGGGAGGGAGCGCGCTCCTGCCCTTCCGGACCAGGACCTGCCGGTACCGGCATGGCACCAAGGGGAGTTGTGTGAACGTCGTAGCCGCAAGGGGGAGGAAAGCGTGTCGCGTCTCGCCCGAACGCTGTGCCAAACACCTCGAAAGGGCTGGCTCCGAGATCATCGGGAGCAGCCTATGTGTCGACGGAATCGGTGAGCGGAGCCGGCTGCGACGTGTTGTAGCGATGCCAACAAAAGCTCCAGACATTGAATAGAGTTTGTGCCGTGTCAAACTTGACATTTTCCGGGTTATGTCAGTCTATATGATGATATGTTGTTACATTTAGGCTCGGAAGTATGACGCCACAGGTGCGATATGAGATCTTGGATGGGCTGAGAGGAGTTGCTGCAGTCGGGGTTATGCTTTTCCATCTGTCGATCATCGATTTGCCGCTCGCGCCGCATGGCTATCTGGCGGTCGATTTCTTCTTTGTCCTGAGCGGCTTCGTCTTGTCCCACGCCTATGCGGGTCGACTCCGCGTCATGCCGCTCAGTGATTTTATGCGGCTGAGACTCATCCGGATGCTTCCGCTCAGCGTGCTGGGACTGTTGGTCGGCAGTCTTTATTTCTTGATGAGATTTTATGTTCAGAACTATTCGCAATACGGGTTGGCGGATATCACCATTGGAACCTTGTTCAATGCTGCCTTGCTGCCGAAGCCATGGACGAGTCCGGCGCCGACGGACACGATCTTCACGACCAATTCGCCCCTCTGGTCCTTGTCCCTCGAAATGCTCATGAACATCGTCTGGGCCGCGTTCTTCTACAGAGCGCGGTCGTCGATCCTGTTGCTTCTGGTGCTTGTGTCCGCGATCAGCATCACCGTTCTCGCCATCGAGAATGGGTCGGCCGATATAGGCGCCACCTGGCCCACCTATCCGGGCGGTCTCGCCCGGGTTGGATTTGGGTTCTTCATCGGTGTCGTCCTGTGGCGGTACCGGCCAGAACCTGATCGCGGCGGCTTTCTGCCCGAAATCGCGGCGGTTCTGCTCATCGCCGTCCTGTTCGTGCCGGATATCGGCCCGGAATTCGATATCTTCGCGATCCTCGTCGTGTTGCCGGCGATCATCTATCTCGCGGCCTGTTCGGATTATCGCAAGGAACGGGCGCTGTTCAGAGTCGCCGGTGCGCTGTCATACCCCCTCTACGCCATCCATGTTCCGATCCTGCAGTTCATGGTCGGCTTCATGAAGATCCTTCACCTGGAGGATCGCCGGGCGTTCGTCGCCATGCTCGCCGTGCTCGTGTGCATCGGGATCGCCTATGCGCTGGATCGTTTGTACGATCGCCCGGTGCGCAGGTTGTTGACGCAGGCGTTCGTCCGCTGAACGTGCGCGGGTCTCACCCCAGCCGGTAATCCGCCATCCGCGCCCGCCGGGCGCTGCGGCGGTAGGCCATCACCGAGTCGGGCCACAGGGTCGTGTTGCGCCCCTGGGCATCGAGGTACCAGCTGCGGCAGCCACCCGCCTGCCAGATGCTGTCGGCGAGCCGGGTCCGGATCCGGTCGAGGAACCGGGCCTGCGCCTCCGGGCGGACCTCGATGTCCCGGGCGCCCCGGCGCAGGGCCGCCAAGCAGTCGAGCACGTGCTGCACCTGAACCTCGATCATCGCGATGATCGAGTTGTGCCCCAGCCCGGTATTGGGCCCGAGCAGCATGAAGTAGTTGGGGAATCCGGCGACCGTGATGCCCTGGTAGGCGCCCATCCCGCCGCCGGCCCAGGCATCGGCCAGGCGCAGGCCGTCGCGCCCGACGAGCTTCATCCGGGCGAAGCTGCCGGTCACGTCGAAGCCGGTGGCGTAGACGATCACGTCGAGCTCGTGGGCGGTGCCGTCCGCCGTGGTCACACCGGACTCGGTGATCCGCGCGATGTCGGCGGTCTCAAGCGTGACGTTCGGGCGCTGGAGGGCCGGATAATACGTGTCGGAAATGAGCACGCGCTTGCAGCCGAGGCGGTAGTTCGGCGTCAGCTTCGCCCGCAGGTCCTTGTCCTTCACGGCCTTGGCGAGGTGGTGGCGGGCCAGGCCCTCGGCCTGCTTGGTCAGCTTCGAGACCTTGGTGAAGCCGAACAGCGCGCGCAGCTCGTGCAGCCAGAACAGCCGCGCCCGCTCGATCTGCCGGAGCAGCGGCAGGCGCCGGTAGCGCGCCTTCGTGGCCTCCGCGATGGCGTGGTCGTGCTTGGGCATGATCCAGGGCGGGGTGCGCTGGAACAGGGTGAGGTGGGCGGCGACCTTGGCGAGTTCCGGCACGACCTGAATCGCGCTCGCCCCGGTGCCGATCACCCCGACGCGCTTGCCCGTCAGGTCGACCGAATGGTCCCACGCCGCCGTGTGGAAGGCCGGACCCGCGAAGACGTCCCGGCCGGGCAGTGCGGGATAGGCCGGATGGTGCAAACCGCCCATGGCTGAGACGATCGAACGGGTCGTCAAAGGCCCGCGATCGGTCTCCACGTGCCAGAGGGCGCGGGCTTCGTCCCAGGTCGCCCCGGAGAACGCGGTGCCGAGCTGGATCAGCGGCGTCAGGCCGTGGCGCTCGGCGGTCTCGCGGAGATAGGCCTGGATTTCCGGCTGCGGGGCATACATCCGCGTCCAGTCGGCCTTGGGGGCGAAGGACAGCGAGTAGAGGTGCGAGGGCACGTCGCAGGCCGCACCCGGATAGGTGTTCTCCCGCCAGGTTCCGCCGATATCGTCCCCCTTCTCGATCACCCGCAGGGGACCGATCCCGGCCTGCTTGCAGCGGATCGCCATGGCGAGGCCGGAGAAGCCGGCGCCGACGATCAGGACCTCCAGGGTCTCAGGGGCGGTTGCGTGCGCACTCATCGCGAAGCACTCCCCGATCCGCCCGCGTTCTGCGGGGCATGGGCCTTCAGAAAGTCGGCGGCCTCGTCGAGGGAGGCCCGCGCCTCCGGCAGCATGTGCGCGGCGAACTGCCAGGCATGCGACACGACCGGGAAGACCTTCAACTCGGTCACCACCCCGGCCGCCCGGGCCTTCTCGGCCATGCGGATGGAATCGTCGCGCAAAACCTCGCGCTCGCCGACATGGAACAGCAGGGGCGGGTAGCCGGTCGGGTCGGCGTTGATCGGAGAGATCCGCGGATCGGCCGGGTCGGCTTTGCCGAGATACATGGTGCGGATCACCGCCAGCGCCCCGGGGTCGAACATGGCATCGCGCCACGCATTGGTGTGCCGCGAGCCGTCCTCGGAGACGAAGTCGGTGGCCGGCGAGAACAGGGCCGCGGCCCAGGGCAGGGGCAGGCCGCGCGCCCGCGCCTCGCCGATCAGCACCAGGGCCATGTTGGCGCCGGCCGACTCGCCGGCGACGCAGGCCGGCCCCTCGGCGCTGAACGCCTGCCAGACCGCCATCACGTCCTCGACCGCCGCCGGGAACGGGTGCTCGGGGGCGAGGCGATAGTCGGGGACGAACAGCGTGAAGCCGCGATGGGCCAGCGCCCCGGTGACGGGCCGGTGGGTCCGCGGCGAGCAGGCGATGAAGCCGCCGCCATGGATGTACAGCATCCGCAGCCCGGCCCCTGATTTCGGCCGGACCCATTCCCCCCGCACCCCGCCGACCGTGCCGGGCTCGTAGGTGACGCCCTTGGGGTCGGGGAAGGCCGGCGCCTCGAAGATCCGGCGGAACGCGGCCGCGTCCCGGGCCTTCGACAGGGGGCCGCGGACCTTGTTGCGGACCATCCAGGTGCCGAGATACGCACGCAGGCTCGCCATCTCAGACCTTCCCGCCGGACAGGCGCACGATCGTCTTCCAGTAGCCCGACGGCATCAGCCTCTGGATCAGGGCCGCGCTGTTCGCGTCCTTGCCGATCAGGATACGGGGCTGCCGGCGCTCGATGCCGCGGATGATCGCGGCCGCAGCGTCCTCGGGCGAGAGCGTCAGCAGCTTGCCGAACGCCTCCCGGGCCTTCTCGTCCTCGACCCGGGCGCGCTCGGCCGCTTCCGGGTCGGTGGGCGGCCGCGTGCCCCGAGCGCTGCGGGCGATGGCGGTGGCGACGCCGCCCGGATGGACAACCGTGACCCCGAGCCCGGTGCCGGCATATTCGTGCCGCAGGGCCTCGGTGAAGCCGCGCACCGCGAACTTGCTGGTGGCGTAGGCGACCTGGCCGGGCGGGGCGATCAACCCGAACAGGCTCGACAGGTTGACGATCTGGGCCGCCGGCCGGGCGCGCAGCATCGGCAGGAAGGCATGGCACATCCGCACGACGGCGCGCAGGTTGATGTCCATCAGCCACTCGAAATCTTCGAGATGGGTCTCGTCGAACCGCCCGCCCAGCGCCACGCCGGCATTGTTGATCAGGATGTCGAGGCGGCCGAAGCGGCCCTCGGCCCAGTCCGGGAGCTTTTGGATCGCCTCGGCGTCGGCGAGGTCGAGAACCTGAGTCTCCACCGCGGCGCCGGCCGCGCGGGCCTTGCCGGCGACGGCCTCCAGGGCCGCCGCGTCGCGGTCCACCAGCAGAAGGCTGCAGCCCTTGGCCGCCAAGCCCAGCGCCAGGGCGGCGCCGATGCCGCTCGCCGCGCCGGTGATGAGCACCACCGCGCCCGCGAGTTGGAGTTTCTGGGCCAAGCCTCGCCTCCCGTTCCGCCGGGCAGGCCCGACGACCGCACGGGGATAGCCTCCACCGCGCGGATTGTCTAGGGTGAATACCCTAGATCGGATTTGGAGATCATGCTGAAGGGCGACGGCCGAAGAGGGCAGGGGGGCGAAGGCCTGGAGCGACCCACGGGGACGCGGGAAAAAATCCTCGCGCAGAGCCTCGCGCTGTTCAACGCCCGCGGCCTCGGCCGGGTGACCACGGCGGAGATCGCCGCCGCCTCCGGGATCCGGGAGGGCAACCTCCAGTACCACTTTCCGCGCAAGAGCGGCCTGGTGGAGGCGCTGTTTGCCGCCTTCGAGGTCGAGGCGGAGGCGGTGGCCGGGCGGATGCCGGCCGATCCCGCCGCTCCCGAGGCGCTGCTCACCTATCAGCGCGGCTGGTTCGACCTGATCTGGCGCTATCGCTGCGTCTACCGCGACGGCATCGCCATGGTGGAGATCGCCCCGGCTTTGCGCCCGCGGGTCCATGCCCTGCGGGTGCGGACGCAGGCGCTCGCCCGCGGCGTGTTCGAGGCGGCCGTGCGGGCCGGGCGGCTGCGGATCGAACCGGACGCCCTCGGGCGGCTCATCGACAATGCCTGGATCGTCTCCAGCCACTGGATGAGCCACCGGCTCCAGGGCAACACCGAGCTGACCCAGGCCGATCTCGACTGGGGTTTCGCGCAGGTCAGCGACCTGTTCGCCCCCTACCTCGGGGCCGATCGCCCGGGTTGACGGGGACTTGGCCCGAACCTTCCATCCGGCGGCCAAGCTCGAGACCCAAGGAACCGATGCCCGACCGACTGATCCATGCCGGCTTCTCCGTCCTGCTGCTGCTGGCGATCGCCGCCCTGTTCTCCACCAACCGCCGTGCGATCCGCCCCCGGGTCGTGCTCACCGCCCTGGCCTTGCAGGTCGGGCTCGGCGCCCTGGTCCTGTTCCTGCCCGCCGGGCAGGCCGCACTGAAGGCCGCCGCCGACGTGGTGGCGACGGGGCTCTCCTACGGCGACCGCGGCACGGCGTTCCTGTTCGGCGGGCTGGTCGAGCCAAAGATGTTCGAGCTGTTCGGCGGTTCCGGCTTCATCCTGGCCCTGCGGGTGCTGCCGCAGATCCTGTACGTCTCGGCGCTGATCGGGGTGCTGTACCATCTCGGCGTGATGCAGGCGCTGGCCCGGGGCCTCGGCGCCGTGCTGCGGCGGATCCTCGGCACCTCGCCGATCGAATCGTTCTCGGCGGTGATCACCATCGCCATCGGCCAGAGCGAGATCGCGGTGGCGTTGCGCCCATTCCTGCCGCTGCTCACCGGAGCGGAGCTGTTCGCCGTGATGGCGAGCGGCGCCTCCTCCACCGCCGGGTCGATCCTGGCCGGCTACGCGGCGCTCGGCGTGCCGATGACCTATTTGCTCGCGGCCTCCGTGATGGCGATCCCCGGAGGGCTGCTCTACGCCAAGATCCTGATGCCCTCCACCGAGCCCACCCGGATCGCCACCACCCGCGTGGAGTTCGGCGAGACCCGGGCGGCCAACATCATCGAGGCGGCGGCCGACGGCACCCAGAAGGGCCTCGCGGTAGCGGTCTCGGTGGGCGCGATGCTGATCGCCTTTGTCGGCCTCATCGCCCTCGCGAACGGGATCGTCGGCTATCTCGGGGGCCTCGCCGGCTTTCCGGCGGCCTCGATCGAGGGCGTGCTCGGCTGGGCGCTCGCCCCGCTGGCCTGGCTCCTGGGCGTCCCCTGGGACAGCGCCACGCTGGTCGGCGGCGCGATCGGCCAGAAACTCGCCTTCAACGAGTTCCTGGCCTACGCCAACCTGTCGCCGAGCCTGAAGGGCGGCGCCCTCGATCCGCGCTCCCAGGCGATCGTCTGCTTCGCCCTGTGCGGCTTCGCCAACTTCGCCTCGATCGCGATCCAGCTCGCGAGCTTTTCCAGTCTCGTCCCCGAACGCCGGGCCGAAGTCGCCCGCTACGGGCTGCGGGCGATCCTGGCCGGGACGCTGTCGAACCTCACCAGCGCGGCGATCGCCGGGATGTTCGTGGCCTGAGGGGCTCCGATGTTCACACAGCGCACGGCGAAAGGCGCGGCGCGCGCTCCTCCCCCTTGCGGCTACGGGCTACACAGACTTGAAACACAAGCGTTGTTGCAGGCCGCGACGCACCCCCTCTCCCGTGCGGGAGAGGGTTGGGGTGAGGGACCAGGTCTTTCCGGAGAGGTCGCATCCCTCACCCTGTCCCTCTCCCGCACGGGAGAGGGGACCCGCGCCTTCTGCACCCGAGGCATGATCACGGCTACGACATTCGCACATCTCACTCTGGTGCCATGCCGGTACCGGCAGATCCTGGTCCGGAAGGGCAGGTGCGCGCTCCCTCCCCCGCAGAGGGGGGAGGGAGAGCCGCGGTGTCTCCAGCGTATCCCGCCGACCCCAATGTGTGCCTCCGCTCGGCCTGAGCAGAAGGCGCGTCAGGGACCGAAGGCCGGGCCGTCGTATCCGCTCTCTTTCGGCGACACGTAGGACGGGTCGTGCGCGAAGGGCAGGGGCCGCCCGTCCCGCAGGGCGTCCAGGATTTCGGCGAAGCCGGTCCGGCAGCGGAAGCCGAGCGCGGTCTCGGCCAGACGCGACTCATAGACCCGGCCGATGCTGGCGGGCAGCGTCCAGCCCCTCCGGGCGTAGAGCGCGGCGGCGTCGGGGAAGTGGCGCGCGATGACGGCGGCCGCGTCCCGCTTCAGGTCCCGGGCCTCGGCGCGGTCGAACGGCGTCGGCGCGGACAGGATGAACAGGCCGAACCCGAGCGCGGGCGCCCGCATCAGCGCGGCGACGTGCGCCTCGGCGGCGTCCTCGACGGTCAGGCGCCGGTTCAGGAACTCGTTCGCCTTCAGGTTTTCGCCGGAGAGGTCCCGATGGGTGTCGTCCTCCTCCGGAAAGAACCGGCCGGTGCGCAGGACCACGCAGGCCAACCCGCGCTCGGCAGCGGTGAGGCGGCACAGGCCCTCGGCGGCGAGCTTGGTCACCCCATAGATGTTGCGCGGCGCCAGCGGCCCGCTGGTCTCGTCCAGCCAGATCGCCGCCTCGCCGGCTTCCTCACGGATCGCCTGGCTGATCATCAGCGAGGTCGTGGAGGTGAACACGAACCGGTCGTTGCCGGCCGCCACCGCCGCTTCCAGGAGGTTCAGCGTGCCCGTGACGTTGCAGTCGACGAAGGCCTGGGCCGGGTAGCGCGCGATGTCGGGCTTGTGCAGGGCGCCGGCATGGATCACCGCCTCGATGCCCCGGTCGAACGCCCGGCTGACCAGGCTCCGATCCGCCACCGAGCCGACCAGATCGGTCTCGGGCCCGGGGGCCAGGTCGAGGCCGGTCACGCGATGGCCGAGGGCCCGCAGGCGCGGGGCGAGGAACCGGCCGAGCCAGCCGGAGGAACCGGTGAGCAGGACGTGCATGGCCCGACCCTAAAGGACCGGCGCCCCCGTCTGGGAGAGCGCCACGACTTCTCGAAGGATCCCGGGCGGCGTCCGCTGCACGCGAGCGCCGAGGGATGAGGTCGGGGCTAAGAAATCCGAAGTGCCGCCGGCGATCAAGATCGCCCAGCGGGACACCCCACAAACAAAAAGCGCCGCTTCAGCTGAAGCGGCGCCCAAAAACGTCCGAGGAACGTCTTAGTTGAACGTGTCGATCTCAGCCGACTCGTAGCTCGTGACTTCCATGCCGACGCAGATCTCGGACACGACGGGAGCGGACCAGGCCATGATTTCCTCCAAGGAATAGATGTTTGGTGATTAAGACCGCCATCCCAGGATCTACAGCGATCCAGGGACTGAGTCGACTCAGTTGAACGTGTCGATCTCGGCCGACTCGTAGCTCGTGACTTCCATGCCGACACAGATCTCGGACACGATCGGGGCAGACCAAGCCATGGCGTCTCTCCTCGTTGTTGCTGAGATCCATATAGGCAATATCTTGGACGCAATACAAGTGAGCACAACACTTATATTTCTCATAGGCGCCTGACCCGCTTCGGTCGTCCCTGGCCGCGGCGTCCCGGCCACAGCGTGCCGCGCGCGTGAAACGGGCCCGGGACGGAGGCCGGTTTCGGCTTGACGGATTTTTCCCGCAGGGGCACGAGGCAGCCGTGCGGGGCCGCCATCCGGGGGGCGCCGCGCTCCCTTTCAGCATCGACCAGCGAAGCGACGTGCCAGACCGATCGTGCCTGCCGTGCCCGGCGACGCGCCGTCATCCCGCCTGAGCCGCTGAGGGGCCCGGCCGCGGGGTGCGCGGCGTGGCTGACCGGTCGCGGCCCTGAGAGCCAGCAAGACCGGCGGCGCGCCGTCTCGTAACCCGCGAGGCGAGGCCATGAACGAGATCGCCCCCATCGACGCGCGCGTCGACCCGTCCGTGCTGGCCGCGCGCCTGTCGGACGAGCGCGCCCCCGACATCGTCGAGGCCTTGAACGAGGAGGCCCCCGAGGTCGCCGCGGCGATCATCCTCGGCCTGCCGATGGAGCGGGCGATCGAGGTCCTGGACCAGCCGGAGCTCGACTGCGCCGCCGACATCATCGAGATGCTGCCGCGCGACCGGGTGGCCGCCTACCTCTCGGGCATGTCGGCCGACCGGGTCACGGACGTGTTCCGGGAGATCGAGGAGCCCGGCCGCTCCGACCTGCGCGCCCGCCTCGACGCCGAGACCCGTGGCGCCGTCGACCGCCTGTCGGCTTACGGCGAGGAGACGGTCGGCTCGCTGATGACCACCGAGTTCGTCACCGTGCCGGGCACTTGGACGGTGGGCCAGACCCTGGAGCACATCCGCCACGTCGAGAAGACCCGCGAGACCATTTACGCGATCTTCGTGCTCGACCCGCGCACCCGGGCGCTCACCAAGGCGGTGCCCCTGCGCCGGCTGATCTCGGGCGACCCGAACGACAACGTGCTCAGCGTCGCCCCCGGCCGGCGGCCGCTGGCCGTCTCGCCGACCGCGAGCCGCGAGGAGGCCGCCCGGCTGATCTCGAAATACGACCTGCTGGCGCTGCCGGTGGTCGACGCGGTCGGGCACGTGATCGGCATCGTCACGGTCGACGACATGATCGACGCCATGATCGAGAAGCAGACCCAGGACGTGCAGCGCTTCGGCGGCATGGAGGCGCTGCCCGAGCCCTACATGGATATCGGCTTCTTCACGATGATCCGGAAGCGCGCCGGCTGGTTGTGCGCGCTGTTCCTCTCGGAGATGCTCACCGCCTCGGCCATGCAGGGTTTTGAGGGCGAATTGGAGAAGGCGATCGTCCTGACCCTGTTCATCCCGCTGATCATGAGCTCGGGCGGCAATTCCGGCAGCCAAGCGACCTCGCTGCTGATCCGGGCGCTGGCGCTGCACCAGATCCGTCTCAGCGATTGGTGGCGGGTGGCCCTGCGTGAATTGCCCACCGGCATCGTGCTCGGCAGCATCCTCGGTGTGATCGCAGTGATCCGGATCGTGGCCTGGCAGAAGCTCGGCCTCTACGATTACGGCGAGCACTGGCTGCTGGTCGCCGCCACGGTCGGCGCGGCTCTCGTCGGCATCGTGATGTTCGGCTCGCTCGCCGGCTCGATGCTGCCGTTCATCCTGCAACGGATCGGTTTCGACCCCGCCACCGCCTCGGCCCCGTTCGTGGCGACCCTGGTCGATGTCACCGGGCTCGTGATCTATTTCTCCGTGGCGCTGCTGATCCTGCGGGGGACGCTGCTGTAGGGGCGCGGTCGCCCACATCCTTCATCCTCGGAGCCGGCGGATCGGGTCGTTGCACGGCGTGACGGCCGGCGGATGGATCGACCGATGCAGGGCCGCCTTCCTGAGTTCCGTCTGGCCCTGATCCTCTGCGTCGACCGTGGCGCTTACGACCGAGCCCGATCTATGACTCCGCCCGTCCGGTCACGGCGCCACCGACCAGAACCGCTGGCGGTTGAACAGCATGTCCCGCGTGCCCACCGTCGGGCCCTCGGCCGGCTTGGCGCAATCCGGCTCGCGCGGCTTCGGGACGGCGGCCAGGGCCGCCACCACCGGCGCGGGCCTCAGGCCGAGGCGCGACTGGACTTCCGGTTGCCGGGCCGCCGCGATGGTCAGAACGGCGGCGATCAGACCACCAGCCACTGTTCCGAGGAAGAAATTCAACATCTCTGACGCGATCCGGAGGCCGGTTTTCTGGGGCCACAATCTCTGGTCCCTGTCCAACCCGGCGGGATCATGGCGGACCGCATGCTCACGTGGCCTTAACACTTGATCTGCGACAGCTACACGCAAGCCTGCCCGCCCGGCAGGTCTGATGACGGGGGCTGGACCACCTATGAACTACGCCGCCAACGCCTATGCCCGGACATCCCGGTCGGCTCCCTTGACGCCGCGCGAGGCCGAATCGGCGGTCCTGATCAAGGCGGCCCAGCAGCTGATCGGCGCCAGCCACGGGCTCGCCACCGGCAACACCAAGCAGCTCAACGAGGCCCTGTCGTTCAACCAGCGCGTCTGGACCATCCTGGCCTCCGAGGCGACCGCCGACGAGAACCCGTTGCCGGTCGATATCAAGCAGGGCATCTGCAATCTGGGCGTGTTCGTGCTGCGCAACTGCCTCGACACGATGATCGACCCGACCCCGGAGAAGATCGCCAACCTCGTGGCGATCAACAACGAGATCGCGGCCGGCCTCCAGGGCAATCCGGGCTGAGATCGGGTTTCGGCGCGGTCAGGCGGCCGCGCCGGGCTCCGGGGGCTTGGCCGCCTGGGCCAAAGCCGCGCTCTCCCACTCGACGAGCTTCCGGCCGAGCTTGATCGCCGGATAGAAGGTCCCGGCCTCCACGGCCTCGGCAATGGCGGCGATCTGCGGGGCCGCCGCCGGCGCGAGCCGAATCAGCTCCGCGGCCTGCCGGAAGAACAGGTCGATGCCCGACGCCGGGTCGTCGGCGAGGTAGATCACCGTCAGGGTCAGGTGGATCTGCTTGCAGGCCGTGTCGGCCTCGCTCTCCGTGATGATCTCGCTCTCGCGCAAAAACTTGCACTGGGTCTCGATCAGGAAGGTCGAGCGTCGGTCGCCGTTGCGAATCAGGGCGCCGTTGATGATCAGCCGTTCGAACGGCTTGAGTTCGAGGCGAAGCGGCATCGCGTGTTCCTTTCTAGAAGACGCGCCGATCTGATTCCGAAAGCGTTAACGTTTGGACAATGGTTGCCGACCCTCGGCATCCGGGCCGGCGATCGGGACAAGATTGTCGCGACCCGCTAAACCTCGACTCTTCGAAGAGCCTTCGCAGGGTTCGTGATTCTGCGACGCCTCAGCCTTCGGAGAATTGCCGATGTCCTCTTCCTCGACGCGCGCCATCTACCCGTCACGGCGCGACAAACGCATCCTGGTGACGGGCGGCGCCTCCGGGATCGGCGAAGGTCTGGTCGAAGCCTTCGTCGCCCAGGGCGCCCGCGTCGCGTTCTGCGACATTGCCGATGAGGCCGCGCAATCGCTGGTCGCGCGGCTTTCCCCGGGCGCGGCGCATCCGCCGCTCTACCGGCGCTGTGACCTCACCGATGTCGAGGCGGTCCGCGCCCTGGTGGCGGAGGCGGAGACGGCGCTGGGCGGCCTCGACGTGCTGGTCAACAACGCCGGAAACGACGACCGCCACAAGCTCGAAGACGTGACGCCGGCCTACTGGGACGACCGGATGGCGGTGAATCTGCGTCACCTGTTCTTCGCCGCGCAGGCCGCGGTGCCGGCGATGCGCCGGGCCGGCGGCGGCGTGATCCTGAACTTCGGCTCGATCAGCTGGCATCTCGGGCTGAAGGACATGCCGCTCTACCAGACCGCCAAGGCGGCGATCGAGGGGATGACCCGGGCGCTCGCCCGCGACCTCGGCCGTGACGGCATCCGGGTCTCCGCCATCGTGCCCGGCAACGTCCAGACGCCCCGTCAGGAGCGCTGGTACACCCCGGAGGGCGAGGCCGAGATCGTCGCCTCCCAGTGCCTGGACGGCCGGATCCAGCCTTCCGACGTCGCCGCCCTGGTCCTGTTCCTGACCTCCGACGACGCCCGGATGTGCACCGGGCACAATTACTTCATCGACGCGGGCTGGCGCTGAGGCGCGAATTAAGCTCACGAGTCACCCGCGACACGCGGCGGAGGAGCCGGCCGTCGATGGCCGCCAGGCCGCAGCCGATCAGCGCCATGCCGAGATAGTGCCGCGGCTCGAGATGCTCGCCTAGCACCAGCGCCCCGAGCAGGATGGCCGAGACCGGGATCAGGAAGGTGACCAGCGAGAGGTTCGTCGCCCCCGCCCGCGCCAGGATGCGGAAATACAGCACGTAGGCGAGCGCCGTGGACAGCGTCGCGATGCCGAAGACCGCACCCCAGACGGGCGCGCCGGGGATCGGCAGGGTCCAGGGCCGGTCGACTGCGAGCGCCACGGGCAGCAACACCAGCGTGGACATCGTGACCTGTCCGGCCGCCACCGCGAGCGGCGGCACGCCGAGGCGTAGGAAACGCCGCCCGAACACGCCCGCGAAGGCATAGGATAGGGCCGCGCCGAGCACGGCGAGTTGCGCCAGGAGGCCGGCACTGAGCCCGGCCAACGCCGTGGGCCCGACCATCACGGCGACGCCGCCCAAGCCCACCAGCACCCCCGCGAGCCGGTTGCCGGTCATCCGCTCGTCGGCGGTGAGCAGGTGGGCGACGATGACGGTGAAGAGCGGCGTCGTGGCATTGAGGATGGCGGCGAGGCCGGACGCGATATGGGTCTGCCCCCAGACGATGAGACAGAAGGGCAGGACATTGTTCAGCAGGCTCATGCCGAGGCAGGCCGTCCAGATCCTGAGCCCGCGGGGCAGGCGCAGCCCGGTCAGCGGCAGGACGAGGTTCAGGATCAGCGCGGCGAGCCCGACCCGCAGGACGACCAGGGTGAGGGGCGGCAGCTCGGAGAGCGCGATGCCGGTGAAGAAGAACGAGCCGCCCCACAGGTCGGACAGGGCGAGCAGCATCGCCCATTCGGGCGCGGACATGGAGCGGTTTCCGGCGGGCGACATAGCGGATCTCCAACAGGTCGATCCGAGCCTAGGGGTCCGCTTCGGGAGCAGGCAACCCGTTTCTTGCTGTTGAATTCACCCAATCCAAGAGACCAAGGAATCGATTTCTGATCAGATGAAATCGTGCCTCACGTAGATCGGCAATCATTGCTGAAATATTTTCTTCTGATGCCTCAAATGGGGATTTTTTGACTTAGACCATATCCTGAATGACTTCGGCGCAACGAGAGCCTCGGCGAAGCCCGCCGGCCGGCGGCGCGTTCTCTGGATTCCACCGCCAAGGGATGCGCACGCCTCCGATCGCGAGGGGGTGCTCGATAGCCGGCAGATCAGGCCGCGCCGCTCACGCGGTTTCCAGCCCTACCAGCCGAAAACAATGCGCCACGATCTTGGGCTCGATCGCGTCCGCTTGCCCTTTCCTGGCGGCGTCCAGGATGACGCCATGAAGGGCGTTGAACAGGAAAACGGCCGTGAAACGCGCGTCGTCGATCGCCCAGGTCGTCGCGTCGCCGCCATCGGCGAGCAGTTGCGCCAGATGGTCGATCAGGACGTTGTCGGCCAGACCGTCCTGGTTGGGCGGCGGCACGTCGGTGAAGACGATGTCGTGCAGGCGCGCGGATGCGGCGTACCCGCGGCCGCAAGCCGTCGCCCAGGCCGCCAGCTTCCCGCTCCAGTCCCCGTCCGGCTGTTCTTCGACCGCGGCCGCGATGGTGCCCAGCAATCGCGCGACGAAGCGCCGGCGCAGGCCCTCGACCACATCCTCTTTCGAGGCGAAGTGCAGGTAGAAGCTGCCCTTCGCCACGCCCGCCCCGGTCGTGATCTGCTCGATCGTGGTCGCGGCGACCCCCTGATCGAGGAACAGGCGCTCGGCGGCGTTCATCAGATCCTCGCGCCGTTCCTGGGGGGGCTTGGTCCTGGGCGTGGTTCTCGGCTTGGGCTTGGTCGGCACGAAGCGATCTCATGACGGGCGGGCGTTCGGCCCCTGCCTGGCCGGATATCGCCGGGATGGAAAGGGGCTGGGCGGGGCCCCGGTAGCGGCGAGCACAACGTTGAGCGGAACTCCGCAGATCATAATTGACTGACCGCCAGTCATTTTGTTAGGCCGGCGTTGCCCCGGCGGCTGCGGCTTTGCCCGCGCGCCGCAAACCCCATCTCGGAACACGCCATGCACTGTCCAGTCGAGCGTTGCCGCGAAGTCCGGCTCCTCGCCTATCCCGATGGGATGATCCAGCCGCGCGATCTCACCATCGTGGAGACTGCCTTATCCGAAGCTGGCCCGAACGATCTGGTCGTACGCAATCGCTGGTTCCGCATCTCCATCTCGACGCGGCTGATGGCCAACCCGGATGCGCAGGCGGTCGAGGGCATTCCCTTCCCGGTGCTCAAGCCCGGCGATGCGCTGGCGGATGGTGCAATCGGCGAGGTCGTGGCCTGCCCGGCCGGCAGTGGGTTCGAGGTCGGCACGTATGTCTCGCATCCCCTGGGCTGGCGCGACTATGCCGTCGTCGATGCCGGAAGCTGCGTCGCATTGGGCCGGGGGCCGATCGAGCCGGCGGCCTATCTCGGCCATGGCTGGACCGCCTATGCCGCCCTAACACGCGGCATCCGGATCTGGCCGGGCGACACGGTCTTCGTCTCGAGCGGTGCGGGGGCGATCGGGTCGATGGCGGGGCAGATCGCCCGCCGGCTCGGCGCCTCGCGGGTGATCGGCAGCACCAGCACCCAGGACAAGGCCGACTGGATGACGACCGATCTCGGCTATGACGCGGTGATCCTGCGCAATCGGGGCTCGATCACGGATCAGCTGAGAGCGGCGGCGCCCGATGGCGTGGACGTGTTCGTCGACATGGTCGGCGGCGAGCAGCTGGCCGCTGCCGCTGCCGCCGCGCGCGCGGGTGCGCGGTTCGTCCTGCTCGGTGCGCTCACCGCCGAGTTGAACGTCGCGGGCGCCAGCATCGTCGCCCCGGTGGAACTCGACTCGTTCCAGCTGATCCTCAGAGATGTCACCCTGCGCGGCTACAGCGCCGACCGGGACAGCGCGGAGGCGTTCCCGGAATGGATCGCCTGGCAGCGCGAGGCGGGGCTCCACTTCGCCTGTTCGACGGTCGCGGGGCTGGAGAACGCGCCCCGCGCCCTGCACGACGCCTGTGAAGGCCGGCTTAGGGGCCTCGTCATGGTGGAGGTGTGACGACCGACTTGTTGCGAGACCGGCCGATCAGCCCTTGCTGGCCTCGTAGCGTGCCTTGTTCTCGGCGTTTGGCGGGTAGAGGCCCGGGAGCGCCGCACCCTTGCCGACCTCCTCCATGATCCAGCCCTCGAAGCGCTCCTGCTCCGGGGCGAGTTCCATCACGGCGTCGATCAGGGCCGCGGGGATCAGCACGGCGCCGTCCTCGTCCACCACGATCACGTCATCGGGGAACACCGCGACGCCGCCGCAGGCGATCGGCTGCTGCCAGGCGACGAATGTCAGGCCGGCCACGGAGGGCGGGGCGGCCGCGCCCTGGCACCAGACCGGCAGGCCGGTACCCAGGACCCCCGCGACGTCGCGGACCACGCCGTCCGTGACCAGGGCTGCCACGCCCTTCTTGGCCATGCGCGCGCACAGGATGTCGCCGAAGATGCCGGCATCGGTGACGCCCATCGCGTCCACGACCGCGATGCAGCCGGCCGGCATCGCCTCGATCGCCGCCCGTGTGGAGGTCGGTGACGACCACGATTCGGGGGTAGCGAGATCCTCGCGCGCTGGAACGAACCGCAACGTGAAGGCGCGGCCGACGATCCGGGGCTGACCGGGCCTCAACGGCCGGGTGCCGCGCAGCCAGACATTGCGAAGGCCCTTCTTCAGCAGGATCGTCGTGATCGTGGCGGTGGTGACCTTCGAGAGGGTCTCGACGATCTGGGCGTCGCTCGACATCGGCGTATCCTTCCCGGCTGGGGCGGACGGTGTTGCCCGCTGCCGAGCGCTGTACCCGATTGCGATCCGATCGGGTACAGCCTTAAGTCGCTGTTTTGCTATGTTCTTTCGGTGTCATCGAATCAGGCGACGAGCGCCGTCCTTCCGATGCCAATCGCCCGATGCGACGCCGTGCTCAGTCGCACGTTTCTTTCTTGACGGTCTTCGAGTCGCCCATCTCGTCTTCCTTGCGCACCGTCTTGGTGACGCAGCCGTCGCCGTGATCGTGGACGGTGACGGACTTCGACTCGGTGGCCGGACGATCGACCACCACGGCGGGCCGGTCGCGCTCGATCACGGTGGTCTGGGCTTGGGCGGCGGCGCCGAGGCTGAGCAGGGCGGCGGCCGCGAGGAACGTCTGGCGCATAGGAAACTCCGGATCCGATTTCGGTCCCGAGTAACGGCGGCCCCAGCTTGAGCGTTCCGCAATTTCTGGTGGTTGGACACGATGCTGAAAAGCGGGCCGAACCCGTAGAGGAACGCGGCTCGGCCCACGTGCCGTTCGGCTTGAAACGCGGCCGGAGCGACACCGTGAAAGACCCCGGGACCGCCTTTCTTTCAAGAGCGGCGGACTACGTGCCGGGATTTCCGCGGGCTCAGAGCCTCTTTGACGTCGCGATCTCGGTCGGAAAACGGGTCCGAGCACACGATATCCCAATCTCTCCCCTCATCCTTGAGGTGCGAGCGCAGCGAGCCTCCAAGGAGCCCTCCAGGGATCGCGCGGCCGGCTGGAGACCTCCTTCGAGGCCTCCGCTTCGCTCCGTCGCCTCAGGATGAGGGCAAGGATGGGACAGATTGGTCAAACAGGCTGTCAGCCGCCGGTCATCGGCGGGAAGAACGCGATCTCGCCGGCGCCTGCGATCATCGCATCTGGTTTGGCATGGGCCCGGTCGATGGCCGCGCGGACGACGCCCGGATCCTCGAAGGCGTAGGCGTATTCCTCGCCGCGCCCGCGCAGCCAAGTGACCAGATCGGTGACGGTGGCGACCTCCGGCGGCGGGGCCAGCTCTTCCTCGGCGCGGCCGATCCGCTCGCGGACCCAGGCGAAATAGACGAGCTTCATCGCGTCACCGTGCCGGAAAGGGATCGCGGACCGCGCCGTCAGCGCGGGTCGTCGATCACGTGTTTAATCCCGGCCCGCATATAGTCCCAGCCGGTCCAGATCGTGAGGGCGGCGGCGAGCCACAGCAGCGCGAGGCCGATCGCCTCCGTGCCGGGCAGAACCCGCTCGCCCGCGGGGCCGGCCACTAGGAAGCCGAGCGCCACGAGCTGCACGGTCGTCTTCCACTTGGCGATCTTGCTGACCGGCACGCCGACCTTCAGCTCGGCGAGGTACTCGCGCAGGCCGGAGACCAGCACCTCTCGGCACAGGATCACGATCGCCGCCCAGACCGACGAGCCGACGATTGTGTGGTCGGCCGCCAGCATCAGCAGGCAGGCCGAAACCAGCAGCTTGTCGGCGATCGGGTCGAGCATCCGGCCCAGCGCCGAACTCTGGTGGTAGGTCCGCGCGACGTACCCGTCGAGGTAGTCGGTGATCGCGGCCGCCACGAAGACGCCCAGCGCCGTCCAACGCGCGGTGTGCGAGTCGGGCCAGAACAGCAGCGCGACCATCACCGGCACCGCCACGAGGCGCCCGTAGGTCAGGCAATTCGCGAGCGTCCAGGCCGGCGACCGTCGTCGGGGAAGGACGGCGTTCATGGCCGGGGTGAAATCAGAGCTTGGCCCGGGCGTCAACGTCTCGACCGCGGGCGCGGCCGAGACGACGGGATCCTCAGGCGCCGGCATGGAAGAAATCGTAGACCGCGCGGGCGGTCGCGGCATTCACCCCGGGGGTCTTGGCCAGGTCCTCGAAGGCGGCCCGCTCGATCGCCTTCACGGTGCCGAAATGGTGCAGCAGCGCGCGCTTGCGGCTGGGGCCGATGCCGGCGATCTCGTCCAAGGGATTCTTGATCATCTCACGCTTGCGCTTGGCCCTGTGGCTGCCGATGGCGAAGCGGTGGGCCTCGTCGCGCAGCCGCTGCACGAAGTAGAGGGTCGGGTCGCGCGGTGGAAGCTTGAACGGCGGCCGGCCCGGCACGAAAAACGTCTCACGCCCGGCATCCCGGTCGCGACCCTTGGCGATGCCGATCAGCGGGACATCCGAGACCCCGATCTCGTCGAGCGCCGTGCGGGCGGCATCCAACTGGCCCTTGCCGCCGTCGATCAGCACCAGATCCGGCCAGGCGGGAAACGCCTCGCCGTCCTCGGCGGGCGCCGGGACCGGCTGCGCGTCCACGCCCTCGGCGGCTGCGACGGCGGCCTCCCGCTCGGTGCGCGGCGCCTCCTTGACGAGGCGCTTGAAGCGCCGCTGCAGGACCTCGCGCATCATGCCGTAATCGTCCCCCGGGGTGAGTTCCTCCGACTTGATGTTGAACGTGCGGTAATGCGTCTTCATGAACCCGGTCGGGCCGGCGACGATCATCCCGCCCACCGCGTTCGTGCCCATGATGTGCGAGTTGTCGTAGACCTCAATCCGCCGCGGCGTCCGGTCCATGCCGAAGGCCTGGCCCAGGGCCGCCAGCAGCTTGCCCTGCGAGGCGGTGTCGGCGAGCCGCCGGGCCAGCGCCTCCTTGGCGTTGCGCTGGGCATACTCGACGAGGTTCTTCCGCTCGCTGCGGCTCGGTTTGTGAATCTCGACCCGGTAATCGACCCGGCTCGACAGGGCGGCGGCGACCAGCTCGGCATCCTCGATCGGGTGGCTGGTCAGCACCGTGCGGGGCGCGGGCTTGTCGTCGTAGAACTGGCTGATGAACGAGCCGAGCACTTCCTCCGGTGTCATCGACCGGTCGGCCTTCGGGAAGTAGGCGCGGTTGCCCCAGTTCTGGAAGTTCCGGAAGAAGAATACCTCGATGCAGAACTGCCCGGCCTGCTCGTCGAGGGCGAACACGTCGGCCTCCTCGACGCCCTGCGTGTTCACGCCCTGCACCCCCTGGATCGCCGAGAGCGCCGCAATCCGGTCTCGGTAGCGGGCGGCGCGCTCGAACTCCATCGCCTCGGACGCCTCCTGCATCTCGGCGCGCATCCGGTCCTTCACGGCGTTGGACTTGCCCGCGAGGAACGCGCGGGCGGCATCCGCCATCGTGGCGTAATCGTCGGTCCCGATCTCGCCGGTGCAGGGGCCGGAGCAGCGCTTGATCTGGAACAGCAGGCAAGGCCTGGAGCGGTTCTCGTAATAGCTGTCGGTGCAGGTGCGCAGCAGGAAGGCCCGCTGCAGGGCGTTGACCGTGCGGTTGACCGCCCAGACGCTGGCGAAGGGGCCGTAATAATTGCCCTTCCGCCGCCGTGCGCCGCGGTGCTTCACGATCTGCGGCGCCGGGCCGTCGGCGGTGACCAGGATGTACGGGAACGACTTGTCGTCCCGCATCAGCACGTTGAAGCGGGGCTTCAACTGCTTGATCAGGTTGGCTTCGAGGAGCAGCGCCTCGGTCTCGGTGGCGGTGGTGACGAACTCCATCGCCGCCGTCTGGGAGATCATCCGAGCGATGCGGTTCGAATGCGCCTGGCCGCGGGCATAGGAGCCGACGCGCGCCTTCAGGTTCTTGGCCTTGCCGACATAGAGGACGTCGCCGCGATGATCGAACATCCGGTAGACGCCGGGCGAGTTCGGCAGCGTCGACCAGAAGCGCCGGATCACCTCGGTGCCGGCCTGGACCGCCCCCGGATCGAAATCGAAATCGATCTCCGGCGAATCCTCGGCTGGCAGCGCGGCCTCGGGCTCGCCCGCGCTCTCGTCACGCTCGGCGTCGCGGCCGTCGTCGAACGTATCGGGGGGCAGGTCTGAGAGGGCTCTGCGGTTCATACCGCAGATCTAAGCGTTCCTGGCCCCGAGGGGGACCGGGTCGGCCGACAAAATTGCCGCGCCGACCCTGCCGGGCCGAATCAGTCGAACAGCGAGTCGATGTCGTTCTGGTCGACGTGTCCCGGATCGTCGTCGAGCTTCGGCCCGTTGAGCAGGCTGCTCTCGTCGTCCAGCGCGGTCGGGACCGGCATGACGGTGATGAGATCGCGGAAGCTGTCCAGCTGCGTCCAGGCCTCGATCAGCCGATCGAGGTGCTCCTCGATGAACTTCATCACGCCGACGATCTTGTTGATCCGCTGGCCGGTCAGGTCCTGGAAGTTGCAGGCCTCGTAGGCCGAGATCACCCGCTCCTGGATGATATCGACGTGCTGCTTCATGCCCGGCGGCAGATTCGCCGTGTACAGCATGCCGGCATTCGTCTCGATCTCCTCGACCGCGTTGAGCAGCTGCGTCGTGGCGCGCTCGGTCGATTCGACCACCGCGTCGAGCTCGTCCGCTGCCCGGCGCATGCCTTTACCGCTGTTCTCCGAGCGGTGGAGCGTCGCCAGCTCGGACTTGGTCCGGGTGATCGCCTCCTTCATCAGGTCGAGCTCGGAGCGCATCGCCAAGGCGTCGTGCAGCTCCCGCCGGCACGTCTCGATCGTCTCGTCCGCGCTCATCTGGGTGATGCGGCGCAGGTCCAGGATCGCGCCCAGGATCTGGTCCAGACGCTCGTTCGAGACCTCCGGATTTGGTGCTGCAGGCAAAACCGCGGGAAGCCCGAGGCTGTCTTCGATGCGATAGCGCTTCTGGGTCATCGTCGGGGCGTGAGCCTTCAGGATCTGTGGTGCGAACTCTCTACCACAATCGGTTAGCGGACTGTGACTGCCAAGCTCGCCTGCCGTCGATTCCTATGCGTGCGGGACATTTGACCTATCGGTGGTTGTGGCCGGCGGCATTTTACTAGCGATTCACGCTAATTATGCATCCTCGGGGAGGACCCTGCGCGACCGGCGTGATTCACCATGTTGATTCACCGAAACGGCCGGCCGCGGGTGGATCGTTCGTGCATCGGGGGGCTTGCCCCCGCGGGAGCGTCCGACGATGCGTGGCTCGGTCCGTCTTGGTCTCTGTGCGATCGTGGTCTCGGGTTCGCTGTGCGCCCCCGTGGCGGCGCAGCAGGCGCGTTACGCCGAAAGCGGCGGCTATGGTGGCGGCCTGATCGAGTATCTCGTGACCGGTCATGCTGGCGGCGGCGGCCGCGGCGGGCCGCAGCGCGCGGCGGCTCAGCAGCGGGTCGCGGCGTATTCCGGCGAGCTGCTGCCCGCCGAGCCGGAGCCGTTTCAGGCCGCTCCGCCGCAGCAGGTCTACGGTGTGCCGCAGGCGGATCCGACCCGCATCGCCCGGGAGGTCGGCCCGGAATACCGCCGTCAGGAGGTCGCGTTCGCCGGGCCGCAGCGGCCCGGGACCATCGTGATCGATACTGCGGTCAAGCACCTCTATCTCGTGCAGCCCGGCCAGCGGGCTCTGCGCTACGGGATCGGAGTGGGCCGTCCGGGCTTCGCCTGGAGCGGCCTCAAGACCGTCACCCGCAAGGCCGAGTGGCCGGACTGGACACCGCCGGCCGAGATGCTCGCCCGCCGTCCCGACCTGCCGCGGCACATGGCGGGCGGTCCGGACAATCCGCTGGGCGCGCGCGCCCTCTATCTCGGCTCCTCGCTCTACCGCATCCACGGCACCAACGAGCCGGGGACGATCGGCCAGTCGGTCTCGTCGGGCTGCATCCGGATGATGAACGAGGATGTGATGGATCTCTACGACCGCGTCCCGGTGGGAGCCCGGGTCGAGGTTCTTTGAGAGTTGTGCGAGCGCGGGACGTCTGTCGGTAGGAGACGGAAGTTTGTCGGCTCCGTCGAAAGCCTCAGAGCGCAAGAACGTGACCGTGCGAGAAACGGCTGACCGTTCAAGGCTTTTGGTCCTCCACGCGTCTAGGTCGCGAACGAGGTTCTACGCCCAAGATGTGGCCTTGCCTTCGGCGTATCCGCTAAGCTCATACAGCGCGGAGACATCGTCTTGCGTAACGGTCGAGCCGAGCTACCAGCGGACGGTCGCCGTCATCCTCAGGAAGCATTCCGAAGGCGTGGATCTGTTGTGCCCGATGATCTTCTCGAGGGTGTCGCCCGTCAGCCGGGCGAAGCGGGATTGGCGAGGATGGTCTGATTATCGTCGCGCCGCGGGTCGGTGATGGTCATCGGCATGCGTGTGGCGCGCACGGCGGCTGCGAACGGATTGATGGGCCCGGCCCCGCCCGCGACCTCGGAGAGGATGCGGTGGGTATCGCGGCCGTGAATCGGTGACGAAGCGTGCCTCCGGAATATATGTCGCTAACTCTTTGCAGTAACTGCAAGCATTTATATAGATGTGGGTCACGGAGGGCGCCGATCGTGATCCCACTTCTTCATACAATTCAGTCGTCATCTCTATAACTGAAGCCCGCTTGCAAAACGGGTGACGCTCCCACGCCGATCCGCGGGAGATTACGGCGGGCGTGGTCGATGCACGGACCGGCGAGGGATTTGGCGATCGTCCGACGCGGCTCGTCCGCCCAGACGTTGGGAATGCGACCGCGACCGACACCGCGTCGCCACCGTCTCCGGCCTTACGGGCCCGAGAACGCGACGCTCAACTTCGAATTCCCGTAGGATCGCTACCAGCGCACCTGAATCGCGTCGCTGAAGCTGCTGATCATGCGTGCGTCTGGCGGGTGTTCCACGTCCGACGCCCGATCATGGCTTCGTTCGGCCATTGACGGCGAAGCGCACGCACAATAGATGATGACCATAATTTTTATGGCATGATCGGCTGGACGTGGAGGCGGGCAATGGACGCGAGATGGATGCTCGGGCTTTCCGCATTGGCCCTCGCGGCGTGCTCGCCGGCCGAAACCGCGGTGCCTCCGGAGCCGCCGCTGGTCCAGACCATCGAGGTCGGACCGGGGACCGGGGCGGTCGCGCGCTATACCGGGGTCATCCGCGCCCGCACGGAGAGCAATCTCGGCTTCCGCGTCGGCGGCAAGATCTTCGAGCGGCTCGTCGACCCGGGGGACCACGTCCGGTTCGGGCAGCCGCTGATGCGCCTCGACCGGACCGATTTTACCCTGGCGCTCAACGCGGCCCGCGCGTCCGTCGAGGCGGCCCGGGCGCAGATGATCAAGGCGAAGGCCGACGAGGAACGCAGCCGCAAGCTCGTCGGGGACGGCTGGACCTCGAAGCAGACCTACGACCAGAACAAGGCCGCCGCGGACGCCGCCATCGCCCAGTTCGCCAACGCGGAGGCCCAGGCGAGCCAGGTCTCCAACCAGGCCGGCTATTCCGAACTCCAGGCCGATGCCGACGGCGTCGTGATGGAGGTCCCGACCGAGCCCGGGCAGGTCGTCGCCGCTGGCCAGACCGTCGTCAAGCTGGCCCGTGACGGGGCGCGCGAGGCGGAGGTCTTCCTGCCCGAAGCGAGCCGGCGCTTGGCCAAGGGTGCGGCCTCGGCGACGCTCTACGCCGAGGGCGAGACGACCTATCCGGCCCGGCTGCGCGAGCTGTCGGCCACCGCCGACCCGGCCACCCGGACGTACCGGGCGCGCTATATCCTGTCGGGCGGCGGCGAGGATGCGCCGCTCGGGGCGACCGTGACGCTCCGGCTCAAGCCGACGGATGCCGGGCGCGCCGCGTCGGTCGACGTGCCGCTCGGGGCCCTGTTCGACATCGGGCACGGCTCGGAAGTCTGGAAGTTCGACACCGAGACCAAGACCGTCGCGGCCCAGCCGGTCGCCGTCGCCCGCCTGTCCGAGGAAGGGGCCGAGGTCGTGTCCGGCCTCAATCCGGGCGACCGCATCGTGTCGCTCGGCGCCCATCTCCTCAAGGCCGGACAGACGGTGCGCCAAGCCCCCCCGAGCCTAACGGGAGTCGCGCGATGACCGGCTTCAACCTCTCCGCCCTGGCGGTCCGCGAGCGGGCGGTCACGCTCTTCCTGATCATCGCGGTGACCGCCGCCGGCTTCTTCGCCTTCCAGAAGCTCGGTCGCGCCGAGGATCCGGCCTTCACCGTCAAGACGATGGCGGTCTCGGCCGCCTGGCCCGGTGCCACGACCTCGGAGATCCAGCGGCAGGTGGCCGACCCGTTGGAGAAGCGCCTGCAAGAGCTTGTCTACTACGACCGCGTCGAGACGACGGTGCGGCCCGGCCTCATGCTGATGAAGGTCTACTTCAAGGACAGCATGCCGCCGGCAAGGCTACAGGAGGAGTTCTACCAGGCCCGCAAGAAACTATCCGACCAAGCGTCCACCCTGCCGCGCGGCGTCATGGGACCGCTGTTCAACGACGAGTTTTCGGACGTCTACTTCGCCCTCTACGCACTCCAGGCCCAGGGCCTGCCGCACCGGCACCTCGTGCTGCGGTCCGAGGACCTGCGCCAGCGGCTGCTGCGGGTGCCGGGCGTCGAGAAGATCAACATCCTGGGCGAGCAGGCCCAGAAGATCTTCGTCGAGATCTCCTACCAGCGTCTGGCCACGCTCGGCATCACCGGGCAGCAGTTGCTCGCGGCGCTGGCCAACCAGAACGACGTGACGCCGGCGGGCTTCGTCGAGACCGCCGGCCCGCGGGTGTACCTGCGCCTGGACGGCGCCATCGACGGCCTGGACACGATCCGCAACCTGCCGGTGGCAGCCGGCGACCGAAGCCTCAAGCTCGGCGACATCGCGGAGGTCAAGCGCGGCTACGAGGACCCGAAGGTCTTCGCGATCCGCAATGACGGCGAGCCGGCCCTGATGCTGGGGCTGGTGATGAAGCCCGGCTTCAACGGCCTGGCGCTCGGCGAGGCGCTGAACGCCGAGGAGGTGGCGATCCACCACGAGCTGCCGACAGGCATCGCGTTCACGAAGATCACCGACCAGGCCAAGGTCATCGACGACGCCATCCACGAGTTCATGGTGAAGTTCTTCACCGCCCTCTCGGTGGTCATCGTCGTCAGCCTCGTGGCGCTGGGCTTCCGCGTCGGCATCGTGGTGGCGCTCGCGGTCCCGATCACGCTCGCGGCCGTGTTCGTGGTGATGATGGTCACCGGCCGCGACTTCGACCGCATCACCCTCGGCGCCCTGATCATTTCCCTCGGCCTGCTCGTGGACGACGCCATCATCGCCATCGAGATGATGGTGGTGCGCATGGAGGAAGGCGTCGATCGGATCGAGGCGGCCACCCATGCCTGGAGCGCCACCGCCGCGCCGATGCTCACCGGCACGCTGGTCACAATCGCGGGATTCCTGCCCGTGGGCTTCGCCGCCTCGACGGCGGGCGAGTACGCGGGCAACATCTTCTGGGTGGTCGGCTTCTCGCTGATCATCTCCTGGATCGTGGCCGTGACCTTCACGCCCTATCTCGGCGTCAAGCTCCTGCCCAACATCAAGAAAGTGGAAGGCGGCCACGAGGCGATCTACGCCACGAGGAACTACCAGCGCCTGCGCCGCGTGGTGCGGGCCTCCGTCGATCACAAGTGGCTGGCGGCCGGGATCACGGTCGGGCTGTTCGCCCTCGCCGTCGTCGGCATGGGCAAGGTCGAGAAGCAGTTCTTCCCGAACTCGGAGCGGCCCGAACTCATCGTCGAGGTGACCCTGCCCACCGGTTCGGCCTTCGCCACGACCGAGGCCAGCGTCAAGGCGGTCGAGGCGGCCGTCCGTGGGCTCCCGGAGGCGCGCGAGATCACGAGCTACATCGGGCAGGGCATGCCGCGCTTCGTGCTCTCCTTCGACCCGGAATTGCCCGATGCCGCCTTCGCGCAGATCGTCGTGCAGACCACCGACGCCGCATCCCGCGACGCGCTTCGGATCAAGCTTCGCAAGCTCGTGAGCGACGGGCTCTTCCCCGAGGCGCGGGTGCGGGTCCTCCAGATCGTGTTCGGGCCGCCGATCCGCTTCCCCGTGGCCTTCCGGGTGGTCGGGCCGGACCCCGACGTGATCCGCGGCATCGCCGCCGAGGTCCGCGACGTCATGATGGCCAACCCCAACATGCGCCTCGTCCATCTCGACTGGGGCGACAAGACCCCGAGCCTGCACCTCGTCCTCGACCAGGAACGCCTGCGCCTGATCGGCCTGACCCCGAAGGAGGCCGGCCAGCAGCTGCAGAGCTACCTCAACGGGACGCCCGCGACCCAGGTGCGCGAGAACCTGCGCTCGGTGGATGTGCTCCTGCGCAGCCCCGGCCCCGAGCGACGCTCCCTCGGCGAGATCGGCGACCTGACCCTGACCACCCATGACGGGCGCCAGGTGCCGGTCTCGCAGGTCGCGCACCTCGAGAGCCGCAACGAGGATGCGGTGCTCAAGCGCTACAATCGCGAGACCTACATCCGCGTGCAGGGCGACGTGCTCGACGGCAAGCAGCCGCCGGACATCCACGCGCAGATCTTCCCGCAGCTCGACGCGATCAAGGCGAAGCTGCCGCCCGGCTACCGGATCGACACGGCCGGGGCGGTGGAGGAGAGCGCCAAGGCGATGAACGCGCTGGTCGCGGTCTTTCCGCTGATGCTGATCGTGACGCTGACGGTCATCATGCTCCAAGTCCGGTCGTTCACGACGATGTTCATGGTGTTCGCCACTGCGCCGCTCGGCCTTGTCGGGGCCGCGCCGACCCTGCTGCTGTTCCACCAGCCCTTCGGCTTCAATGCGATCCTGGGCCTGATCGCGCTGTCGGGCATCTTGATGCGCAACACGCTGATCCTGGTGGACCAGATTCACCACGACCGCGCCGCCGGCCTGTCGGATTACGAGGCCATCGTCGAATCCACGGTGCGGCGGGCCCGTCCGGTGATCCTCACGGCGGCAGCGGCGATGCTGGCCTTCATCCCCTTGACGCACTCCGTGTTCTGGGGGGCGCTGGCCTACGTGCTGATCGGCGGCGTCGGGGTCGGGACCCTGCTCACCCTGCTGTTCCTGCCCGCTCTCTACGCCCTGTGGTTCCGGGTCGGACGAGAACCGATCGTTGCGGGCGTCGCATCCGGTTCGGATGCGGTGCCGGTCCAGGCCAAGCCCTGACCCGGGATCCCAAGGTCCATGCCCCGACGGCGGGGCATCCCAGGATCGCACGTTCAGCGATGGAACGTGCGAGGCGTCGACCGGCCTGCGTTCATGCCCCCCTACGCAGGCCGGTCGGTCGAAATTCGAGACCTCCCTCAGCGCGCTCGGTTCCAGAGCGCCACCCGCCACAGGGAACGACCCGTGGTCCAAGGCTTCTTTAGATGACGGCCTGCCTTTATATAGGCGTCAGGACCGTCGAAGGATCAGGCAATGCCCAGAGTCTCGCAGGAGCAGGCCAAGCTCAACCGCCAACGCGTCGTCGAAGTCGCCGCGTCGCTGTTCCGGGAGCGTGGTCTCCATGGCGTTGGGGTCGCCGATATCATGGCGTCCGCCGGACTCACCCATGGCGGCTTCTACGGCCAGTTCGCCAACAAGGAGGCCCTGGCGGCCGAGGCGTTCGACACCGCGCTGTCCGAAGATCGCCGCGGGAGCCTCGATTCCCTCCTCGCCAACTACCTGTCCCTCGCGCACGTGAAGTCGCCCGGTATAGGCTGTCCTCTCGCGGCCCTGGCGAACGACGTGGCGCGGGAGCCGCGGGGCGGTCCCGTCCGCTCGCGATTCACGCACGGTGTGGAGCGCATGGCCTCCATCCTCGCCGGCCTGACGCCCAGGGTCGCCAAGGAGCGCCGCAGGCAGCGGTCCCTGGCGACGTTGTCGACAATTGTCGGCGCTGTCGTGTTGGCGCGGGCCGTCGACGATGAGGCTTTGGCGAGCGAACTGATCCAGGCGGCGCAGGCTTCCGTTTCCGCGTGACGTCGACGGGGCCGGGCCGGCGGTTCCGGCCCGCGCCCCCATGAGCGCGTCCCCGACGACCTAAGCCAGCGACCCGGAGCGCCCAATCGGGACCCGCATGTGCCGTGCGCCGCACGCCGCGCGACCAGACTTTGCGAGAGGATACCGATGCGCGAACGGATCGTGGTGACGGGACTGGGTGTCGTCTCGCCGCTGGGCTGCAGCGTCGAGGGGATGTGGCGCCGGCTAATCGCGTCCCGGTCAGGCCTGCGGCGCCTGCCGGACGACCTCGTCCCCGACATCGACGCGAAGGTCGCCGGGCTCGTGCCATCCATCGGCGAGGACCCGGAGGGGTTCGATCCGGACGCCCTCATCCCGGTTAAGGACCGCCGCAAGATGGACCGCTTCATCCAGTTCACGCTGGTGGCCGCGGATCAGGCGCTTCGACAGTCGGGCTGGAAGCCTTCGACCGAGCGGGAGCGCGTACGCACCGCGACCATCGTGGCCTCCGGCATCGGGGGCTTCCAGACCATCACCGACGCCGTGGAGACCGTGCGCGCCCGCGGCGCGCAGCGCCTGTCGCCGTTCACGGTGCCGGCCTTCCTGGTCAACCTGGCTGCCGGCCATGTCTCCATCCGGTATGGCTTCAAGGGACCACTCGGGGCTCCCGTCACCGCCTGCGCGGCGAGCGTCCAGGCCATCGGCGATGCCATGCGCCTCATCCGCGCCGGCGAGGCGGACGTCGTCGTCTGCGGTGGTGCGGAGGCGTGCGTCACCCGCGTCGCCCTCGGTGGCTTCGCCGCGGCGCGCAGCCTCTCGACAGCCTACAATGACACCCCGGCAGCCGCCTCGCGCCCGTTCGACCGAAGTCGCGATGGCTTCGTCATGGGCGAGGGTGCCGGCATCCTCGTGCTTGAGACGCTGTCGCATGCGCTGGAACGGGGTGCCGTCCCACTAGCCGAGTTGGTCGGGTACGGCACCAGCGCCGACGCCTACCACCTGACCGCCGGACCGGCGGATGGCAGCGGCGCCCGCCAGGCGATCACCACAGCCTTAGCCATGGCGGGGCTCGAACCGGCCGCCATCGGTTACGTGAACGCGCACGCGACTGCGACCTCGGTTGGTGATGCGGGCGAACTGGCGGCGCTCAGATCCGTGTTCGGCGAGGCCGGCCCGGCGATCTCCTCGACCAAGTCCGCGACCGGTCACCTCCTCGGTGCGGCCGGCGGCCTGGAGGCGGTCATCACGGTGCAGGCGCTCCGCGCGGGCGTCCTCCCGCCGACGCTTAACCTCACCGATCCCGACGCGGCAGCCGCCGGCCTGGACCTCATCGGACCGGAGGCGCGACACGCATCCGTGGACTACGCGCTGTCGAACGGCTTCGGGTTCGGGGGCGTGAACGCCAGCATCGTCCTGAAACGGATCGTCCCCGGTCAAGAGATCACCACGCCTGGAGGTTGATCCGGCGCTCTTGGAACTTCATCGCGGTTGACGCGTCATCCAGGCTCGAATAGATGTTAGTCATCATATTAATTGAACCTGGTAGGCCGGTCGATCCCGGTTCCGCCAGCCCCGGCAGGCCATGGGAGTTCGCAACCGATGAACAGCACCGACCTGGCCGATGACCGGACATCCTCAGGCCAAAACAGGCGCCTCGACGGGCCCGGTCCGGTCGGATCCGGCCTCGACCTGCTCCGCGCCATGGCCGCCGGCGAGATCCTGCCGCCGCCCGCGATGGCGCTGCTCGACATCGCGTACGTCGCGGTCAGGGACGGCGGCGCGACGGTGCGCCGGAAGCCGGGCGTCGACCTCTACAATCCCTTCGGACCGGTTCACGGCAGCGCCGTGGCCGCCCTGCTCGACCTGGCGCTCGGTTCAGCGGTTCAGTCCGCCCTGCCGGCTGGACAAACCTACACGACGCTCGACACCCGGATCAGCTACCTGCGTCCGCTGACGGCCGCGTCGGGAACCCTAACCGCGGTGGCACGGGCCATCGACGTCGGAGAGCAGCGGGCGGTGGCCGAGGCACAGCTCTCCGATGCCGACGGCCAGGCCTGCGCCACGGCGACGATGACCTGCCTCCTCGTCGAGACATCCGAGGAAAGTTCGCCGGAGAAGCCGAACCGGACGTGGGACGTCTCCGACTGGTTCCAGATCGCCTGACACCGCGCCGCCGGCACCCCTGGAGGAGGCCAGACCATGCGTGACATCGTCCTTTGCAATCCCGTTCGGACCGCCATCGGCGGCTACGGCGGCAGCCTGAAGGGGACCGCCGCCACCGAGCTCGGCGCGACCGCGATCCGCGAGACGCTTCGCCGTTCGGGACTGGACGCCGGCAGGCTCGGAAGCGTGACGATGGGCAACGTCGTCCAGGCCGGCAACCGCATGAACCCGGCTCGCCAGGCCGCGGTGCACGGGGGCGTTCCGGTCTCGGTACCGGCCCTAACGGTCAACCGCGTTTGCGGCTCCGGCGCCCAGGCCATCGCGACGGCGGCCGACGAGATCCGGCTCGGTCACCATGACGTCGCGGTCGCGGGCGGCATGGAGAACATGGACCGGGCGCCGTACCTGATGGAGGGCGGGCGCTGGGGCCACCGCATGGGCCATGCCCAGATCCTCGACAGCATGTTGAGCGATGGCCTCAACGACGCCTTCTCCGGCGAGCATTCGGGATGGCACACCGAGGACCTGGCGACGCGGTTCCAGATCGGTCGTGAGGCCCAGGATGCCTGGGCGGCCCGCTCCCAGGCGCGGTTCGCGCAGGCGCAGGCCGCGGGCGCGTTCGACGCCGAGATCGCCTCCGTCGAGATCAAGGGCCGCAAGGGTGTTGAGGCCTTCGGGCGGGACGAGGCCCCGCGGCCGGAGACCACCGTCGACACGCTGTCGAAGCTCAAGCCGGCCTTCCGCAAGGACGGGACGATCACGGCCGGCAACGCGCCGGGCCTGAATTCCGGGGCGGCGGCGATGGTGGTGGCGGAGCGGGGCTTCGCCGACGGCAACGGCCTGGATGCGTTCGGGCGCCTCGTCGCCTACGGGGTCGGGGCCTGCGAGCCGGGCCTGTTCGGCCTGGGCCCCGTACCGGCCGTCCGCCAGGCGCTGGAGCGCGCCGGCTGGTCGCTCGGCGACGTCGAGCGCGTCGAGATCAACGAGGCCTTCGCGGTCGTGCCCCTGGCCGTGGCGCGGGAGCTCGGCCTGCCCGAGGACATCGTCAACGTCGAGGGCGGTGCCATCGCGCACGGCCACCCCATCGGCGCGACCGGCGCGGTGCTGACGACGCGCCTGCTCCATTCCATGCGTCGCGACGGCATCCGACGCGGCTTGGTCACCCTCTGCATCGGCGGGGGCCAGGGCATCGCGCTGGCAGTCGAGGCCGCCTGACGGGGCCCGCCTACCTCGGGCGGCGCCCAGCCTCCCGGGCTTCGGCGCAGCGCCCCGGACGCGAACGAACCCGGCACCCGGTGAACGAAAAGGTCCTGCCATGAGCGGCCTCGAGACGGTTCGGCACGCGCTCCGGCTTTCGGCGCTGTCGCTGGTGATTGCCTGGGCAGCCTTGCCCGCGGCCGCCGCGGACAGGTCGACGGCGATACGGCTGCCGGATACCAGCCGTTTTCCGGAGAGCGTGACGTCGCTTGCCGACGGCACGCTCTTCTTCAGCAGCATCGCCGACGGGGGCGTCCTGAGGATCGAGGGCGGCGGGGCGGCCGCGACGCCCTTCCTGAAACCCGGCGAATACGGGACGCGATCGACCTTCGGCCTCCTGGCCGACGAGCGGCGCGGCACTCTCTGGGTCGCCTCGAACGACGCCACGGCCATCGGCGCACCCGGACCGACCACCACGGAGGGCGGGTGGGTCAAGGCGTTCGACCTCGCGACGGGTGCGCTCAGGCTGAGCGTCCGGCTGCCGGGCGGGAAGGCCCTGGCGAACGACTTCGCCCTGGACGGGGACGGCGCGCTCTACGTCACCGACACGCTGGCTCCCCGGATCCTGAGGCTCAAGCCGGGCGCCACGGCGTTCGAGGTCCTCGTCGAGGACGATACGCTCAAGAACGGGCTCGACGGCATCGCCTTCGGGATCGACGGAAACCTGTACGTGAACACCTTCCTGGGCGGGGAGATGTTCCGCATCGGCATGACGAATGGCGTCGCCGGTCGGGTGACGCGGCTCGAGACGACGCGGCCCCTGAAGTTTCCGGACGGGCTGCGCCCGTTCCGCGACGGCTTCGTGATGGTCGAGGGCAGCGGCGCCCTGAGCCGCGTCACGGTCTCGGGTGACGGAGCCAAAGTCCAACCCATCGGTCAATTCGCCGGCGCGACCGGCGTGACGGTCGTGGGCAACAGGATCTGGGTCGCCGAGGGTCAGCTGTCGCTGCTCGCCAAGACGCTCAAGGACAGTCGGGAGGCCCCGAGCTTCCACCTGCGCACCATGGACGTGGAGTAGGCACCCATCGGGATTTTCAGAGCGCTGTGCGGTCCGAACGCCTCGAAGACAGCAATCGGCAAGCTGAGGATGACGATGATCGGCTCCACGGTTCGGACACTGCTCGCGCCACCGACGTGGCGAAGCCTCTGGGACAGGCTCCGAGCGATTGAGGACGCTTTGGGCACGACCGAAGCGGAGATCCACGCCAGACGCATCTCAAAGCTCGAAGCGGAGATGGCCCGACTCTGCGCGCCCGCCGGGCTCCCGCCCCCTGCCGCCGCCAGAGAGCGCGATCACCCCGCGCCGCGGCGGTCAGCGCAAGCCCAATAATGGATCGTACAGATCCGCTCGACCTCAGGAAGCGTTATCATGACGAAGCAAACGAACGATGCCGTCGGGGATGCGGCTCTGAATTACACGCGCCGCTGGCTCGACGCGGGTGAGGTTTCCTTCGCCACTCTGCGGGACGGGACCCGGATACGCTATGTCCGGGCCGGCGAAGGGCCGGATCTCGTCTTGACGCACACCGTGCGCACGCAGCTCGATATCTTCCAGTTCGTGATCCCCCTGCTGTCGCGGCATTTCACCGTCTACGCTCTCGACCTGCCGGGTTTTGGTTGGTCGGACCTCCTGCCGGAGGGCCCAAAGGACGAGCCGACACTCCGGGCGCAGCTCAAGGCGTTCCTGCAGGTCCTGGGCCTCCGCCGTCCGATCCTGGCCGGCGAGTCGATCGGCGCCACGCTCTCCCTTTCGCTGGCGGCGGAACTCGGTGACGGGGTGGATCGCGTCGTGGCCTTCAACACCTACGACTACCTGCCCGGTCTGGAGCGCGCCAACCTCCTCGCGTCGATCATCATCAAGAGCGTGCGCGCGCCCCTCATCGGTCCGATCTTCGCGTCAACGGAGAACCGGTCGATCACCGGCGGCATCATCAGAGGCGGCTTCCACGACCCGAAGAAGCTCCCTGACGACCTGCTCGATGAGATCTCGCGTGTGGGCATGCGTCGCGATTACGGGAAGGGTATGCGGCGCCTTCTCAAGGCGCTTCCGAGCTTCGTCGCAGCCCGCCAGCGATACGGCAAGATCAAGGCTCCGGTGACGCTTGTCTGGGGCGAAAATGATTGGTCATCCAAAGAGGATCGTGCCGGCGTCGAACGCAGCGTGCCCGCGCCGAAGGTCATCACCCTTGCGAATACCGGTCACTTCAGTGCGCTTGAGCGCCCTCAGGACTGGGCGAGCATCGTCATCGCCGCGGCACAGAACTGAACGTCGATAACCTCGATATGCCTGATACGGCCATCGTCTCACCGGTTTTCGAGTTCGGGCGGTCATTGAATACCGAGATGCAGAGGCGACCTCCTGTCGGCGCCAGTGACCTGCCGGTGCGCCTTGAAGCGTCAAGCGGGCGGCCGTGTTCCGAACCGCTACAAAGAAGTTCGCGGATCCGTCGGGCGGCCAACGGTCTGTCTCGTCGAACCGTAGTGTTCGGCAGTGGAGTATTCATGCTTGCCGGCAACACCGCTCGCGGTGCCGGATCTTCTCCGAGAGGAGTAGGAGACCCGATGACGAACCCTGAGATATCGTCCGTTCCCGTCACGACCGAGCACGTCACGATCCGGTCCGCGAAGCCGTTCGAAGCGGTGAGGACGGCTTTGGAGGCCGCGCTGCCCAAGCTTGACAATGCCTACGTTCAGCTTCTGGCTTCCGGAAAGGTGGACGCGGCCCGCGATCTTTTGGGGAGGCAGGCCCCTCTCTCGATCTTCGGCACCCGAAATCATGGCCAATTGCTGCAGATCGCCGGACTGCAACGCCGGGCGATCCAGTATGACATCGGCAACCCGCTCACGGCCTCGATGATGACGCGACATGTCCTCTCGTCCGCGCTCTACGCCCCGATCAGGGTGCTTCTGAGCGAGGATCAGGACGGACGCGTCGCCTTCGAATACGATCGGCCGAGGGCCAGTTTCGGTCAGTTCGGCGACAAGGACGTCGACGCGGTGGCAGGCGAACTCGACGGACGCTTGCTGGAGGTGCTTGTGGCTGCATCCACCTGAAACGCGACAGGACTCAGGGTCGCCGGTCGTGATGTGTCCGCGTCCCTGGCCTACCGATAGCGCGACCCCGTCACGGCCGCGGGCCGCGGCGATGGCTCTGCGCACCGGTCCCATCGGGCGCGTCTTCGGTGATGGCCCTCGTGGCGGTCATGGCTCGAGAGCTCTCGCCACCCGGAGGCCCAAGGTGTCGAACGCCACGTTGATGTTGCGCTTGAAGCGAGCGGCCGCGCGGACGAACGCGCTCTCGTTTCTCCAGGAGCCGCCGGGTATCACGCCGCAGCTCGGATCGCCGCCCGCACGCCGCGCCGATCCGTCGCTCGGTGCGCCATCATAGGTATCGTGCCAGCAGTCCTCGACCCCTGTTCGCCAATTTCGGCTCATCGCCGTTCAATGATGGCGCGGTCCTTGGTCGACCGATCCCCGGTCTCGATGACCGTGTGCAAACGGCACTGATCCGTGCGTTACACGCCCGATAGCTTTTCCTTGGCGAGCGGCAGGCTCCGTACGCGACGGCCGGTGAGAGCGGCGACGGCGTTGACCACGGCGGGCGGCACGCCGGGAAGGCCCGGCTCGCCGATGCCGCCCATCGGGGCGCCGCTCTCCACGATGGTGACGTGCACGCGCGGCATCCGGTCCCGGTCTAGGATCGGGTAGGTGTCGTAGTTGCGGGCCTGCCGCGTTCCACCCTCGTAGACCACCTGCTCCAGCAGTGTCGCCGAGAGGCCGAGAGCTGCGGCGCCCTCGACCTGGCGCTTGACGATGGCCGGGTTGACGATGCTTCCCGGATCGATGGCGATCCAGAGGTCGTGGACCTTTGCCTCGCCATCCTTGAGCGACACCTCGGCGATGGTGGCGGTCTCCGAGCCGAAGGGCGAGGCCATGGAGACGCCGCGTGCCCGCCGGGTCCCGTCCTCGGCCTCGAACGGGCCGCGCTTCCAGCCGCCCGCGAGGTCGGCGACGGCCTTGAGCAGCGTCGCGTGGCGCCGGCTGTCCTTCAGCAGCGCCATGCGCAGGGCGAACGGATCCTTGCCGCCGGCCTGTGCGACCTCGTCGAGGAAGCTCTCGTAGAAGAAGTCGTTCATCGAGTGCCCGACCGAGCGCCAGAAGGCGATGGTGACGGGATGCGCGACCTTCACGTAGTCGAGGCGCCGGTTCGGGATCGCGTAGGGCTTCTTGTCGAGGCCCTCGACCACGGAGGAATCCACCGGCGCCTTGAAGATCGAGCTGAACCAGCGGCCGATCGGCCCTTCTCCGACGGCGACGGTCTGGATCGCGAGGGGCATCCCGTCGGACCCGAGTGCGGCGCGGAAGCGGGCGAAGCCGAGCGGCCGCACCGCGTCCATACCGAACTCCTCCTCGCGCGACCACAGCAGCCGCACCGGCCGGCCCGTGGCCTTGGCGAGCAGGATCGCCTGCGGGAACGGGTTGGACGAGCCGTAGTAGAAGTGGCGTCCGAAAAACCCGCCGAGCATCGGCGAGTGGATGCGCACCGCGTCGGGCTGGAGCCCGGCGACCTTCGCGGCCACGGACTGGAACAGCTCCGGCATCTGGTTCGGCAGCCAGACGTCCAGCGTGCCGTCCCCATTGAAGCGGGCGATGGATGAGGGCGGTTCCAACTGCGCATGGGCGAGGTAGGGCGCGTCGTATTCCGCCTCGACCACATGGCTTACCTTGGCGAACGCTCCGGCAACGTCCCCCTCTGCCTCGGCCGACAATCCAGGCTCGCGCGTGGCCTTGAGGGCCGCCAGCATGGCCGCCGACGAGAACGTGCCCGAGACGGTGGCGAGGCCGTCGGCGGCGGGTTCTGTCCAGGCGACGTGCAGGGCCTCCACCGCCTTGCGAGCCCGCCACCAGCTGTCGGCGACCACCGCCACGGCGCCGGGCAGGCGGTGGATCGAGTGGACGCCCGGCATCGCCCTCACGACCGCCTCGTTGGTCAGCGCCTCGGGCTCGGTCCCGAGATGCGGCGCGTGCTGCACGGCCGCGTGGAGCATGCCTTCGACCTTGAGGTCGATCGCGTAGGTGGCCTTGCCCGTCGATTTGTCGCGCATGTCGAGGCGGGCCATCGGCTTGCCGATGTAGCGGAAGTCCCTGGGGTCCTTGAGCGGCACGTCCTCGCGCGGCAGCAGGGCGAGGGCGGCCTCAGCCAGTTCGCCGTAGCCGAGACTACGATTCGAGGCCTTGTGCACCACCCGCCCGTCGCTGGTGGTGAGCGTCTCCTGCTTCACGTCGAGTCGGGCGGCGGCGGCGCGCAGCAGCATCTCCCGGGCGGTGGCGCCGAGGCGGCGCATGACGGCGTAGCTCGATCGGGTCGAGAAGCTGCCGCCGGTCAGGCGCAAGCCGTTGACGACGGCGTAGTCCGGGCCGGGCGGCGCGCATTCCACCACGAACCGGCTCGGTTCGAGGTCGAGTTCCTCGCCGATGGTCTGGGCGAGGCCGGTGTTGATGCCCTGCCCACCCTCGACGAAGGGGCTCAGGAGCTTGACCGTGCCATCCGGACGGATTTCGAGGAACGCGGCGATCCGCGTACCGGGCTTCGGCGCGATGGCGGCCGCGCCTTCAGCTTGAGCCAGAGCGGGATCCACCGGCACTCCGACGCTAAGGATCAGGGCGCCGCTCGCTGCACCGAGGAAACCGCGCCGGGAGAGATTGCGCACCGGCTCCGCGTTCGCGCGGGGAGTTGCGTGGGTGAGGTGCAGGGGGGTTAGATCGTTCATGGCGCGTTGCTCCTCAAGCCGCAGCCTGCCGCACGGCGGCGGCGATGGCGTTGTAGGTTCCGCAACGGCACAGATTCGTCATCGCCTGCCCGATGTCGCCGTCGGTGGGTCTCGGGTTCTGCTGCAGGAGGGCGGTGGCGGCCATGACCTGACCGGACTGGCAGTAACCGCATTGCGGCACCTGCACGCCGACCCAGGCCTCCACGACCCGCTTGCCGACCGCGTCCTGCCCGATCGCCTCGATGGTCGTGATCTTGGCATCGCCGACGCTTTCCACCGGGATCTGGCACGACCGCGTGGCCTGCCCGTCGAGGATCACGGTGCAGGCCCCGCATTGACCGATGCCGCACCCGTACTTCGTGCCGGTGAGCCCAAGGGTGTCGCGCAAGACGAAGAGCAGAGGCGTATCGCCTTCGATATCCAGGTCGTGCCGGGTGCCGTTGATCGTGAGGGTCTGCATGATGCGGCTCCTAGGATTTCGCCGTGGCGGGGTAATCGTCGGCTCGGACCATGATGGGTCGGGAGGCCGGACGCGCGGGCAGCCAGGCGCCAAAGGCCAGCGACGCGGCGTTCCCGATTCCCATCGCGGCCAGTCCGAGACCGAGGGCGAGGAAGAGGCCGTTCGTCCCCCAGCCGAGGTGGAGCGCCAGGGCGCCGCCGCCGAGGGACACGACGACCCGGAGGATGCCGGAGGCCAAGGGCCAGCAGACGCGGCCGGCACCCTGCGCGGCGAAGTACAGCGCCAGGCCGAACCCGAAGAACCCGTAGAAGGGACCGACGATGCGCAGATACGCCGCCCCCGTCGCCAGCATGGCGGCATCGTCGCCGAACAGGCGCAGCCACGCATCCGGCGCCAGGGCTGCGGCGATGCCCAGCACCTCCGTGACGCATCCCGAGATGATCGCCCCGGTCCAGGCCGAGCGTCGCGCCCGATCGATGTCGCCGGCACCCGCCGCCGTGCCGACCATGGCTGAAAGCGGGGCGCCGAAGCCGAATACGATCGGCACCAGCAGATATTCGAGTCGCACGCCGGTGCCGTAGCCGGCGACCGCTCCCGGTCCCTGCTGTCCGACGAGGCCGGTCGCGGTCGCGATCGTGACATTGGTGGTGACGGTGACCAGCGCCGAGACCGCACCGACCCGGAGGATCGCGGCGAGCGCCGCACCGGACAGCGCCGGTGGGCGCAGGGGCGGCCGGAGCACGCCGCGCCCCGACCACAGGTAGGTGGCGAAGATCGCCACGCCGACCGCGTAATAGACGAGCACCGCGACGCCGCCGCCGAAGATGCCGAGTTGCGGGATCGGCCCCCAGCCGAAGATCAGCGCCGGCGACAGGGGGACGAGCGCGACCGCTCCCCCGCAGGTCACGGTGGCCGGCAGGCTCATGTTGCCGGTCCCCCGGATCACCGCGGCGAGCGCGTTGAACAGCCAGACCAGCAGCGCGCCCGAGAACACGGCGGCGGAATAGGTCGTGGCCGCATCGAGGGATCCGCCCGTGCCGCCCATGGCCCGGAACAGGGCCGGTCCGAACGCCAGCGCCAGCGCCGTGGTGAGGATGCCGAGGGCCGCCGCGATGGCCACCGCATGCCATACCAGGCCGTTCGCCTCGTCCTGGCGACCGCCGCCAAGCGCGCGCGAGATCGCCGAGAGCATCCCGCCGCCGACCGCACCGGCGGAGACCATCTGCACGAACATCAGGATCGGGAAGACCAGGGCCATGCCGGCGAGGGCGTCTGTGCCGAGCTCGGCTACGAAGTAGGTCTCGATCAATCCGACCGAGGCCTGCACCACCGACATCAGGACGTTCGGGGCGGCCAGGCGCAGCAACGTCGGCGTGACCGGATCCTGCAGCAGGGCTCGTGTGCGCACGTCCATCGTGTGACCTCGACGGCGGAGGAGCCGGCCCCGCGGCAATGCCGCGATGGCGTGGCGCCCATATCGAACTTACATAGGTGCATATGCAAGTTATTGGAACTTGCATATGCACCTTCTTGCGCGGGTGGGTCAAGTTGCTCGCGGAGTCTCTGTCAGGACCGGGCAGCGCTCATTCGGAGCGGCGCGTGTACCCCGCTGCGCAATCGCGATAGGACGCGACCATGACCAACGATCCGAGCACATGCAGCAACGCCGTCCTGCGTCAGGCCATGCGCCGCATCGGCCAGCTCTACGACGAGGCTCTCGCGCCGAGCGGTCTGCGCGCCACGCAGCATGGGTTGCTCGCGACGGTTCGGAAGATGGGCTCGCCGACGATGCGGGAACTCGCCGAACGGACGGTCATGGACCTGTCCGGCCTCAGTCACACGCTGAAGCCGCTGACGCGGGACGGTTATCTCCAGCTCGTTCCCGATCCGCGGGATCGTCGCGTCCGACGCATCACGTTGACCGAGAAGGGAGAGATCAAGCTCGGAGAGACAGCAAAGCTATGGCGCGGGGCCCAGGATCGTTTCGAAGCGGTCTTTGGCATGGAACGAGCCGTCGCTCTCAGATCCGAGTTGCGCTTCCTCACCTCGCCCGAGTTTCAGGACGCGTTCAACGACACCGGGGCGGAGACGAGGACTGTGACGCGTTGAGCAAGTGGCTTCCGGATCGACTGGTACGACCGTGCGGCGACCATTCGCTCCCCTGTACGGACGGAAGCCGGATTCGCATGACTGAACCGTCTCAGAGCTCGGACACGCGGTAGGCCCGCACGGTTTTCCTGGTAATCCGACGCGTCCCGTCCGAGGCAAGGGACGCGATCACGCCGCCAAAGTCGTTGGGTGTCGGACGAGATCTAATCGCTCACGCGACTTTCGCCGCTCGGCCGGAAGTGAACATTCAAACTGGGTCGGCCCACCTCTCGTAGCGGATGGCGAGACGGCAGAACTGGGCGAGCTAGGCCGAGGTACCCTCATCCTGAGCGTGTCGAAGGATCGACGACCTACCTCTGACGTCCCAGCCGCTGGCTGCTCTCGATCCCGCGGCGGGCGATGCGGTCCTGGATGCGACGGCGGGTGAGTTCCATCGCGATTTCTACGATAGGCCGTTCCGACCAGAATGCCCGCACTGACGGGCACGGAAACGGAAAACTCAGGCGAGGCGCTTTGAGTTGGTGACGAGGTTTCGGCTCCGCGGGACGGACTGATCGTAGAACTCAGCTTCCTCACTCGACGATTGAGCAAAAAGCCCCGCCAGGGTCACGCTGGCCGGGCCTTTCGTGGTTGGTGTTCCAGAAAACACGCTGGGCCGCCCGATGGTGTGAGGGCCCTATCGAAAAGTCTCCGTCCTCAACGGCAGTTGTTCACTTACGATCGTTTCACTCGGGTCGCCGTTCGCAAGCGGGCCCGGCCCCAAATGAACGGGTCCGTCGAACCCGGTTCTGCACGCCGGTTGCTATAGATCTGCCAGCGCCGACGCCTTGATCGACCTTGCGTGCCCGGTCTAAATAAATAGTCCGCGGTAAAGTATTGAATTAGTTTGATTATAAACTGGCACAATCCAGACGGCTCGGGATCGCAGCGCCGCCAGGTGCCGGGTCATCGCCCCGCGTCACGACGGGGCGGACGATGCCGCTTGCGGTGAGCCGGTCTGTAGTCGGCGATATCGGCGTGCGCCTCGGCAGATCCCTGTCCGGCATGCGGCCGCTGGCGCCGTTCTTCTGCCTGTACATGACCTTCGGCGCCACGCTCGGCTTCCTGTCCGGTGGCGCGCCGCTGATCCTGCGGGTTCGGGGCCTTGAACTGGCCGAGGTCGGGCTGCTGCAACTCATCAACCTGCCGGTGGGGCTGACCTTCCTGTGGGCCGCGGCCCTCGACCGGATCCGCATGCCGTTCTTCGATCACCGGGTCGGCTGGATCGTTGCGGCCCAGGGCCTGACGATCCTCCTGCTCGGCATCCTGAGCTTCGGCGAGCACTGGCCGTTGCCGGCGCTGCTCCTGCTGGCGGTCGCGGCCTGTGCCTGCGTTGCCACCATGGACATCGCGCTGGAAGCGCTGGTGGTCGAGACCGTGCCGGCCGAGCGGCGCGCCTTCGTCGCCTCCGCCAAGCTCTGCGGCGCGTCCCTCGGCGGGATCCTGGGCGTCGGCGTCCTCGTCGGGTCCTACGATCTCCTGGGATGGCGCTTGGCGGTCCTGGCCTGCGCGGCGCTCGACGCCCTGTGCCTCCTGCCGATCCTCTTCTATCCGGAGGCGCGTCTCCATGGGATCGGTGGGGCGTTGGATCGTTGGTCGGGCTCGTTCGCGCGCCTGTGCGCCCTCGCGGCGCGGATCCTCGTGCTCGGCGCCTATTTCGCTGCCGCCTACCTGCTGTCGGGACCCAACACCCTGGCCTTGCTCGACCTCGGTGTCTCGCTCGCGCAGGTCGGCTTCCTGACCGGAACCGTCCTGCCGGCGATCAACTTGGTCATGGCGCTGGTCGTGGGCGGCCTCGCCGCACGCTTCGGCACGGTGCGGCTGATCGCCCTGGGGGCGTTCGGCGTCCTCGCCTCCGGCGGCCTGATGGCGGCAGCCTGCGCTGCCGCAGCGGTGAAGCTTGCGGTCGCCGCTACGATCCTGAACTTTCTGTGCGGCGGGATCCTGGGCGTGCCGGTGTTCAATATGATCTACCGCTGGGCGCAGGGGCCGCGGCCGGCCACGGATTACGCCCTGCTGTTCGGCGCGGCCTTCTTCGCGGCGATGCCGCTGCGGGTCGCCGCCCCGGCCCTGGCGGGGTGGGTCGGATGGCCGGGTTATTTCGGGGCGACGCTACCGATCTACGCGGCGGCGGTGGCGGGGCTCGTGATCGCGGTGGATCGGACCCTGCGGGCGGATGAAGAGAGACCGCGATGATCGCTGAAATCGCCGCGCGCGTTCCCGACTCGTTGGCCGCCTACCGGGACGGCGTCGCCGTCGGCCCCGGCGATGCCTCGGCGCTGCCGGTGGCGGCGCTGCGCGATCCGGCCGTGTTCGACACGACGCTGTCGGCCTTCGGGGCGGGATACGGGCCGGTCGATCGGCGCGTCCTGGTCTCGTACTGGAGCCAGTTCTATCTGGCCGCGCTCGCGACACCGGCCTTGACCGCCCTGGTCTGCCTCGGGCGCACCCTGCCGCTGGCTTTCGACACCACGCGCCTCGAGCTCGATGCCGCCGGACGCCCCGCCCGCCTGCTGGTGCCGGTGGATCCCCCGGACTGCCGGTCCGGTTGCGCGCTCGGCCTCGCCGGGCTGGTCGAGGATCATCTGCGCCCCTTCGTCGCGATGTGTCACGCCCGGTGTGGCATCGCCCCCCGGGTCCTCTGGGGCAACGCCGCGGTGATCGTCGACTACGTCGCCGGGGAATTGGGTTGCGGGGACGAGCCGGCCTGCACGGTCGCCGCGACGCGGCTCGGATGGCGCGGTGCGCTCGCCTGCGGTAAAAACCCCCTCGCGCAGGCTCTGTGCGCAGATGCGTCGGGCTGCCGGCGTCGGCGGGCCTGCTGCCTGCGTCATCGCCTTCCGGGCGTTCCCTCCTGCGGGGCGCTCTGTCCCCTCGAATGCGCCAGAGATCGCTGATCCGCCCCCATGCTGAAGGCCTTCCTCGCCTATTACCGGCCGCATCGGGCGCTGTTCCTGATGGATTTCGGCTGCGCCGTGCTGTCCGGCTTGCTGGAGCTCGGCTTCCCGATCGCGGTGAAGACTTTTGTCGACCGGCTCCTGCCGCAGCAGGATTGGAGCCTGATCGTGCTGGCGGCCTGCGGCCTCGCCCTGGTCTACGTGGCCAATGCCGGCCTGATGGTGGTGGTGACCTATTGGGGTCACGTGCTCGGCATCAACATCGAGACCACGATGCGGGCCCGGGCCTTCGACCACCTGCAGAAGCTGTCGTTCCGGTTCTATGACGGGCAGAAGACCGGCCATCTCGTCGCCCGGGTGACCAAGGATCTCGAGGAGATCGGTGAGGTCGCCCACCATGGCCCTGAGGATCTGTTCATCGCCGTGATGACACTGATCGGCGCCTTCGCGCTGATGGTCTGGGTCCACCCGACCCTGGCGCTGATCACCGGCGCGATCCTGCCGGTCATCGCCTTCGTGAGCCTGCGCTACGGCGGGCGCCTGACCCGCAACTGGCAGACGCAGTACGGCCGGGTCGGCGCCTTCAACGCCCGCATCGAGGAGAATGTCGGCGGGATGCGGGTCGTGCAGGCGTTTGCCAACGAGCAGCACGAGCGCGCCCTGTTCGCCCGGGACAACGCCCGCTACCGGGACACCAAGCTCGAAGCCTACCGGCTGATGGCGGCCAGCCTGTCGATCAACTATCTCGGCCTGCGCCTGGTCCAGATCGCGGTGCTGCTCGGTGGCGCGGCCTTCGTGGTCCGCGGCGACCTCACCGCCGGCGGCTTCGTCGGCTTCCTCCTGCTGGTCGGGGTGTTCTACCGCCCGCTGGAGAAGATCAGCGCGGTGATCGAGACCTATCCCAAGGGTGTCGCGGGCTTTCGCCGCTACCAGGAATTGCTCGCCAACGAGCCCGATATCGTCGACCGCCCGGATGCGGTCGAGGTGCAGGCCCTGCGCGGGGACATCCGCTTCGAGAATGTGAGCTTCGGTTACGAGAGCGGCCGCCCGATCTTCACCGGCCTCGACTTGACGATCGCCGCCGGCGAGACGGTCGCGTTCGTCGGCCCGTCGGGCGTCGGCAAGACCACGCTCTGTGCGCTGCTGCCGCGCTTCTACGAAGTCGCCGCCGGACGGGTGACGGTTGATGGCCTCGACGTGCGCGCCCTGACCCTGGCGTCCCTGCGGCGGCAGATCGGGATCGTGCAGCAGGACGTGTTCCTGTTCGCCGGCACGATCCGCGAGAACATCGCCTATGGCCGCCTCGACGCGACCGAGGCCGAGATCGACCAGGCCGCCCGCCGCGCCCGGCTCGGCGCGCTCATCGACAGCCTGCCCGCTGGGCTCGACACGGTGGTGGGCGAGCGCGGCGTGCGGCTGTCGGGGGGGCAGAAGCAGCGCATCGCCATCGCCCGGGTGTTCCTCAAGAACCCGCCGATCCTGATCCTCGACGAGGCGACCTCCGCCCTTGATACGCAGACCGAGCGCGAGATTCAGCAGGCCCTCGCTGACCTCGCCCAGGGGCGCACGACCCTGGTCATTGCCCATCGGCTCGCGACCATCCGCGACGCCGACCGTATTGTCGTCCTGGGTGAGGACGGCATCGTCGAGCAGGGGCGGCACGCGGCGCTGCTCGACGCCGGCGGCATCTACCGCCGCCTGCACGCGGCGCAATTCGGCTCTGTGGGTGAAGATGGGTTTTCCGCCACGGCGGCAGAGTAAGGCTCAGCCCTCTCTTCTCCGTCATTGCGAGCGTAGCGAAGCAACCTCGGGACACGCGATGTTCTGAAAGCCTGTTCGACTGCGCGATCGCAGTCGAAGGACGGTTCTGATCGATGGAAATCCCAATCTCTCTCCTCATCCTGAGGTGCTGCGCAGCAGCCTCGAAGGAGCCCTCCAGCGATCGCGCGGCTGGCTGGAGGGCTCCTTCGAGGGCGCCGCTCCGCTACGCCACCTCAGCGACTGTGTTGGAGGTCAAGCGCTTTGCCATGGTTTTTCATCCCTGAGCATGGCGTTGAGGATGGTGAGGAGCTTGCGGGCGGCGGCGATGACGGCGACCATCTTGGGCTTGCCGGCAGCGACCAGGCGGTCG
>NZ_JAKSYK010000106.1:0-312 GCF_022829425.1 Methylobacterium sp. J-072
GAACGCGCGCGCTCCCTCCCCCCTCTGCGGGGGAGGGTGGCCCCCGAAGGGAGTCGGGAGAGGGGAGCGACGGTGCAGGAGACAGCTCCGGCCCTCACATAGGCCCTGCCTTTTCCGGACGCCGGGCTCCCCTCTCCCGACACGGCCTGACGGCCGGCCCACCCTCCCCCGCAGAGGGGGGAGGGAAGGCGCGTGGCACCCCCGGGCAGACGCCTATGTCGGATCTCCGCCTCGACTTCAAGCACTCTCCCTACCCCACAAACGCCCCCACCCCCTCCAAAAAATCCCCCCTCCGAATCTCCCGCCCAGGCC
>NZ_JAKSYK010000113.1:0-22474 GCF_022829425.1 Methylobacterium sp. J-072
CAACTGCGTCCGACCGCATTCGTCGCTGGGCTATCGGCCGCCCGCGCCCGTCAGCTACCCAGATCTGGCCTTCCGGCTACCCATGGCCGCCACCATGCAGTAGCCTCTCAATCGGCTCGGTCTAAAATACCGGTCAGGCCACCCGGGACTAGAGCGGCGCGCAGCATCCCGCGCCGCGCACGAGCCGGCCTAATCTGACTGACACCAGGAGCCAACCTTGGATCATCCCTCAAACCGATCCGAACTGACGCGACGCAGCCTCGTCCGCGTCGGCCTCGGCACCGCGGCGGTGGCTTCCGCAAGCACGGTGATGGCGCAGGGCGCACCCACGAGCCCTCCGGCCAAACCCGGCGCGCTGACCACCGCCCCGACTTCGCAGACCGGCCTCTCTCCGCGGTTGACCCTGCACGCCATCGACAATTTCCATGGCACGCCCGCCGCCGGCATGGTCTGCGACCTCGCGATGCTCGATGGCGAGGGCTACAAGCCACTCAAAATCATCACCACCACGGCGACCGGGCGCCCGGCCGACCCGGTGCTCGTCGATGACGCCTTCAAGACTGGCCACTACGAGCTGGTGATGCATTTCGAGGAATACTTCTCAAAGCTCGGCGTAAAGCTACCCAGCCCGAACTTCCTGAGCCTGGTGCCGATCCGCTTCCAGATCCGCGATGCCGGCCAGCGTTACCACCTGCCGGTGCTGCTCACGCCCTGGGGCTATTCGTACTATCGGGGTAGCTGAGATCGGCACCGGCCAAACGGATAGACCCCATCCCTCGCTCAGGACACCGAAGATCATGGCCGGCATCTCGACCCACGTCCTCGACACCGACCGCGGCCGTCCCGCCAGCGGGGTGCGCATCGACTTCTCGATGATGGAGGACGGCAAGTGGCGCCTCGTGAGAAGCGTCGTCACTAACGCCGATGGGCGCACCGACAAGCCGATCCTGCCCGGCGACGAGGCCAAGGTTGGCCAGTACGAGCTGGTGTTCCACGTCACCGACTACCTGAAGGCTCGGTCTGGCACGTCCGAGGCCGACATTTTCATCGACGACCCCGTGGTGCGCTTCGCGATCTTCGACGCCAAGCAGCATTACCACGTGCCGATGCTGTGCGCGCCGGGCAGCTTCACCACCTACCGCGGCAGCTGAGGCCCCGTGCCCGACATCGCCGCCGTCAACGGCCTGGATCGGGACGCCTTCGTCGTCCTACTCGGTGGGGTGTTCGAGCACGCCGCTTGGGTGGCGGAGGCCGCTTGGCTGGGCCGCCCCTTCGCCAGCGTCTCGGACTTGCACGCGGCGATGATGGCTGCGGTACGCGCCGCCCCGCCAGATCGGCGTCTGGCTTTCCTCAACGGTCATCCGGAACTCGCCGGCCCTGAGGCGCGGGCAAAGAGCATGACCGCCGAGTCCGTGAGCGAGCAGGGCGCCGCCGGGCTCGACCGGATGCCGCAGCAGGACGCGGACGCCTTCGATCGGTTGAACCCAGCCTATCGGCAGAAATTCGGCTTCCCGTTCATCGTTGCCGTGCGTGGCCGGGACCGAAGCGAGATCCTCGCGCTGTTCAAAGCGCGCCTCCTGTGCTCGCGGGACGAGGAGGCGTCTGCCGTCCTCGATGAGATCGCCGCGATCACGCGGATGCGGCTCGATCGGCTGTTGAGCGAAGGAAGTATCTGATCCGCTATATAGTGGCCGATACCGCCCATACGTTCAGACGAATTGTTCATTATTCATGTATCTCGAAGACAATCGGTTGAGCGCCCTGCCACAGCGCCATCTCGCCGAGCTTACGCAGGTTCTCCAAGCCAGAGGTCAACGTGATGAAGTGGTTGCCCGCGAGCTGGCCCATCTTCGAGGCGAATTGCACGCCGCCGTAGGCGAGCAGGATTTCGGTCTCGCTGATGCCACCGGGATAGAGGATAATCTGCCCTGGGGCTGGGTAGCTGGTGTGGTTTTCGTAACTGACCCCAAAATCGAGGTCGCCCAGCGGCATCCACACGCCCTCGCCACTCCACCGCACATGTACCGCCTTGGTCATGAACGGCATGCGCACTCGAAAGGCGGCGCAGGTCTTCGGTGCTGCCTCCTCTTCAAACCGGGCACCAAACTCGAACGGCCCCGCCGTCACTCGCAACTCGCTCATTGATGCATACCCCTCTCTTCACCTTGAGCCGATCACGTCCTTCGGGACATGACCGCCCGCGATCCCTACGGATAATCGCGGGTGGTCGAAACGCCGGCCTCAGGCGGGCTGCTCGCCCGTCGAGATGACCGCAATGTCCGACGGTGGGTTGTCGAGTACAGCCTGAGCACGAGCCCGATCGAGATCGCCCTCCCAGGCGGCGATAACGACGGTCGCGACGCAGTTGCCGATTAGGTTACCGACGGCGCGCGCCATGCCGATGAACCAATCGACCGAGAGCACCAGTACGAGACCGATCGCTGGGATCGAGGGCACCGCATTCAGCGTCGCGGCCAGGATGACGATCGCCGAGCCCGGCACACCGTGGGCACCCTTCGAGGTGACGAGCGAGATGCCGAGCACGAGCATCAGGTCGCCGAACGACAGCGGCGTGCCAGTAGCCTGAGCGATAAACACCACCGCCAGTGTCAGGTAGATCGAGAAGGCGTCGAGGTTGAACGAGTAGCCGGTGGGGACGACGAGCCCGACGACCGAGGGTTTGACGCCCATGTACTCGAGTTTGCGCATGATCTGCGGGAGCACGGCGTCCGACGACGCGGTGCCGAGCACGATGGTCAGCTCCTCGCGCAGGTAAGCCAGGAACTTGAAGATATTGACCCCGGCGAGGCGCAGCACCGAGCCGAGGATGACGATTACAAAGAACGCGACGGCAAAGTAGAACAGTCCGACGAGAGATAGCAGCTGGGTGAGCGAGCCGACGCCGTACTTGCCAACCGTATAGGCCACCGCACCGAGTACGCCGAGCGGGGCGACCCGCACGATCAGTCCCATCGCCTTGAACAGCACACCGGAGACCGCGTCGATCAGGTCGGTGACCTTCTTGCCCTGCTCGCCACCGTACAGCGCCAGTGCGACGCCGAAGAGGATCGCGAAGAACAGCACTTGGAGCACATCGTTGCGTGCCAGGGCATCGAATGAGGTCGTCGGGATGATGTTGAGGATAAAGCTGGAGAAGCCGCCGCCTTGGAGCTTGTGAGCGTTGTCCGCGTAGGTCGAGAGCGCTTTGCCGTCGAGGGTGGCGGTATTGATGTTCATCCCATGACCGGGGCCGACGAGGTAGGCGAGTATGACGCCAAGCGCGAGGGCAACCGTGGTCATGATCTCGAAGTAGACCAGCGCCTTGACGCCGACGCGGCCAACCTTCTTGAGGTCGCCGGTCCCGGCGATGCCGTGCACTACGACGCAGAACACGATCGGCGCGACGATCATCGAGATCAGCTTGAGGAAGCCGTCGCTGAAGAATTTCAAGCCGATCGCGAAGTCGGGCGCTGCCATCCCGAGCACGATGCCAAGCACCAGCCCGACGACGACTTGGAAGAACAGCGATTTGTAGAGCGGCTCGCGTGTCTTGTCCGACGCGGGAAGCGGTATCGAATGAGCCGAAATCACGTGATCTCCTGAAGAATTCCAATCGGGGGGATACGCAACACGCGAGTCGGAGGCGGCTTTTCTTGTTTTGGCCCGGCCGAGCCCACCCTCATTCTCGTCGGGGTGAAAGTTTCAGGGCTTGGCGGAGGTTGGTCAGCGGATCGTCGTCCTTGGCTCGCGTGAGCCCGGCCTCGACGTTGCCGATGTGAGAAACCATGAGATCGGCGGCCCGCTTCAAGTCGCCGCCGGCGAGCGCATTGGTGATCGCCTCGTGTTCGTCGCAGGACGCCGTCGCGTCGTGGACGGACTGGTAGAGCGCCGAGATCAGGACGGTGCGCGCCGTCAGGTCGCGCAGTATGTCGGCAAGTACGCGGTTGCCGAGGGCCTCGACGAGGCAGACGTGGAAGTCGCCGAGCAGGAAGCTGCGCGCCTCCAGGTCGTCGGAGGCGATGGCCGCCCGCTCCCGGACGATGTGGGCCCGCAGCTTGTCGACGACCTCGGGTCCCAGTCGCTGGACGGCCATGAGGATGCCCATCTCGATGGCCTGTCGGGCCTGGAACGCCTCCTGCGCCTCCTCGAAAGAAGGTTTGATCACGAACCAGCCTCGACGGGGGCTGACCTGCACGATACCGCGCGCCTCCAGCCGGATCAGCGCCTCACGGGTCATAGTCCGAGAGACGCTGAACAGGGTGGCGAGGCTCTGCTCGCCGAGGCGAGTTCCAGCCGTGATGCGGCCTGCGAGGATGGCATCCACGATGACGCGATCAATAGAGTCAGGAGTGTCAGGTGCCTGCATGCGGATCAGACTTCCATACAAGATTGGAACGCAAGCAGCGTACCAACGCGGTGGGATCGCGCGGCCTACCGCAAATCAGGGCGTACGATCACCTGAGAAGTCCAGGAACTGAAACTAGGACGGTCCTGCATCCTGAAAGGTTCAAGACCGAGCTTGGTGCAGTCATACGACCGCCTGGCTGATGACGACGGCAATCACTGCGTGGATGATGGCGTTGGGGTGAGGAACCAGACGCAGTCGAAGGGATCGTGGGACGTGTACAAGGTGCTGAGCAAGATCAAGCCGACGAACGCCTACTCGCCGATCCGAGACGGGCTACCGCCCCATCATGCCCAAACAAGACAGCCGTCCTATCAAGGTTACGTGCCGGAAATTCGATCGTTTTCCAGACGAGTGGTCTCAACCGTCAGGTGCCCTACCAGACGAGCTCACGTTCTGTCGGAAAAATATGCCGGGTTTTAAAGCGCCGGAAAAACGCGCAGTCAGGCGTGCATGTCTGCTTCGAGCTACGGCTTGCCAGAAACCGGACGGGCAGCTTTCGGCCAGCTCCGGCCGGCCGCTTTACGCCCATGTGGGTCATTCAGAGAGCTTTGGCCGCTCCTCCATAGCGGACATTCCGCGCAACGGCTGCCTCGCCCGGCGATTAATATACCAGCACGTTCTGGAACTAACACAGACCTCAAAGACGTCTTGATTGGGCCGCGCACCATTCGGAGGTGATCCTCGAAACGATCATGCCGAAGCGATGAGGTCTGATCGGATCGTGGAAAATGGCGATTCGGCAGCTGATGAATGGGCTTCGATGTTCCGGACATCCTCCAGGCCGGGGTGAGCGGCGACCGGCGAGACGACGAGGCTGGGCCGGCCGAGCCACGAAGCCGTCAGCCGAAGCTCCCCTAGCAGCCGCTCCGCGGTATCGGCCGGCGCACCCGGCTCGACGTGGGCACGCTGGACGACCAGGGCGCCGACCTTCCGGTCCGCCTTCAGGTCCACGCGGGCGACGAGCGCACCGTCCATCAGGAAGGGTAGCACGTAGTAGCCGTGCTCGCGCTTGTGGGCGGGGGTGTAGATCTCGAGGCGGTACCGGAAGCCGAACAGCCTCTCCATCCGCGGGCGGTGCCAGACGAGTGGATCGAAGGGCGAGAGTAGCGCGGAAGCGCCGAGCCTGCGCCCGGGCTTCGCATCGCGGTGCAGATAGGCCTGAGGCTGCCAGCTGCGGACATGCACGGGGACGAGCGTACCATCCTCGATCAGCTGCTCGATGGCCGGGACCGCGTCCGCCGGCGGGATCCGGTAGTAGTCGCGCAGATCGTGCGCCGTCGCGATACCGAGCGCCTTCGCGGAACGCGCGAGGAGCGCCCTTCGGGCATCGACGCCGGTCGGCGTCGGAATTTCGAGAACGGCACGGGGCAGCACCCGCTCCGGAAGGTCGTAGACGCGCTCGAAACTGCTCCGACGATGCGTCGAGGCCACCTGTCCCGACCAGAACAGCCATTCGAGCGCGTGCTTGGCGTCGCTCCACTCCCACATGCCCTTCGCGGCCCTGCCGTCGGCGACGTCCGAGGCGGCCAGCGGCCCCTCTCTCTCGATCCGAGCGAGGAGCGCGTCGGCCTCGGCTCGCTTCTCACCCGCGAAGGGCTCGAGCCGCTGCCACACACCCTGGCCGTGGAGTGCGCGGGCCATGCGCCAGCGCAGCAGGGGCTGGAGGTCGACGGGCAGAAGGGATGCCTCGTGCCCCCAGTACTCGAAGAAGCGCTTCGGCCGGGCGACGGAGACCGCGTCGAGCAGGTCGCGATCGTACGGCCCCAGGCGCGAAAACAGCGGCAGGTAGTGGGCGCGCGCCAGGACGTTCACGCTGTCGATCTGCAGCAGGCCGAGCCGGCCGATCGCCGCCCGGATCCGCGCCGCGCCAACGGCGCCGCCTCGGGAAATCGCGTCGAAGCCCTGGGCGGCGAGTGCGATGCGCCGAGCTTCGAGTGCGCTCAGTTCCGTCTTCAGGGCCGGGTCTCCGAGGCGGGTGCGATGGCGTCGATCGAGATCATACGCTTGGCTCCTCCCGCCCGCGACGGGGTCGACCCGCCTTGCTTCGATCGGCTCCTGAACAATTGCTGCACCGCACAGTTGAAGCGTGATGCGCCGACCCGGTGCATGACGCTTCGTTCCTTTCCGCAGGGCGACCTCACGCCCGAGGCCCGCCTGCCACCGGCCGGGAACGACGCCGCCCGTTTCGGCGATGGAGAGTCAGCGGCCGTCGACGGCCCCTGTTCCTCCATCGCCCACCTGAAGCCCAATCCCGACCCGCATCGAACGGAGAGTCTCATGAGCATCGCATCCGCACTCGGCCTGACCTCGGGCAAGAAGATCCGCTACGCCTTCGTCGCCCTAGGCGACATCACCCAGGAGGCGATGCTGCCGGGCGTCGAACACACCGGCAACTCGGAGGTGGTGGCCTTCGTCACGGGCGATTCCGAGAAGGCCCGTCTGGTCGGCGAGAAGTACGGGGTCTCCGACATCTATTCCTACGAGCGGTTCGACGAGCTCCTCGCGTCCGGCAAGATCGATGCGATCTATCTCGCGACCCCGAACTGGCGCCATACCGAGTTCGCCGTCCCCGCCCTGAAGGCCGGCATTCACGTGCTGGTGGAGAAGCCTCTCGAGATCTCGACCGCGAAGTGCCGGGAGATCCTCGACGCGGCCAAGACCTCCTCCGCCAAGCTGATGGTGGCCTATCGCCTTCATTTCGAGCCCGGCACCCTGGCGACCATCGACCTGATCCGGTCGGGCAAGCTCGGCGAGCTCCTCACGTTCTCCTCGACCTTCACGCAGATGGTCTCGCCGGAGAACCACCGGGCCAAGAACGGCGTCGAAGCCGGCCCGATCTTCGACATGGGTCCCTATCCGGTGAACGCGGCCCGGTACGTGTTCGGCGACGAGCCGATCGAGGTGGTCTCGGCGGTCGGCGTGCGCCATCCGGAGGCGGGCCTGGGCGACTTCGACGACACGGTCGCCGTGACCCTGCGCTTCCCGGGCGATCGTCTCGCCCAGTTCGTGCTCTCCTACTGGGGCAACACGCTCGACACCTACGCGGTGGTCGGCACCAAGGGCAGCGCCGAGGTGAACCCCGGGTACATGTACGGCAAGCCGATCGAGCACGTCGTCACCATCGGCGAGACGAAGTCCCACGAGAGCTTCAAGAACACCGACCACTTCGGCGGCGAGCTAAAGTACTTCTCCGACTGCATCCTGAACGACAAGGAGCCGGAGCCGGACGGCGAGGAGGGCTACGCGGACGCGCGCGTGCTGGAGGGGATCGTCCAGGCGCTGCAGACCAAGGCCGCGGTGACGCTGGAGCCGTTCACGCGCTCGAAGCGGATCGACACGGCCGCCCAGCGGGAGGCGCTCCGCGCGCAGAAGTCGCCCGAGCTCGTCAACACGTCGAACCCGGGCAAGGACAAGGAGAAGGTCCCCGCCAACTGACGTCGGCCGCGGCCCTCATCGTCGCCGACGCTCCCGGGCCCTGACTCGCCGACCGCGCTTTCATGGCGGGGTTCGGCCTACCTTCGACCGGAAGGCTCGGCGGCGGGGTCGGCCCGGGGGTTCGGGGTCGACGACCGTTCTCGTGATCCTTGCCTCGGAGGCCCGACCCGACCGCATCGCGCGGGCCCCAAACGCTGCGTGTCCCCTTCGCCACAGCCGCCCCGCATCTGCGGCGCCGGACTGCCGGGCGCCGCAATCGTACCGCACCTTGTTCATGCCTTCACGATCCGCGAACCACTCGGACGGCCAGGCTGCAGGCGGTTCAGAGGTGCATGCGGGTGTTCGGATTGTCTGGGTTCGGGCGTGGGACGGTCGGCGGCATTGTCGGCATGACGGCGCTCGCCCTCCTGGCGGGCTGCGCGGGCCGTCCCGCCGGCGTTCTCCTGCCGGTCGTCGGCGCCGAGCAGGTGCCGGGCACGTCCCGGGTCGACATGCTCGTCGCCACGACCCGCAAGTCGGCGACCGACAAGGGCATCCTGTTCTCCGGCGAGCGCGGCGACGCCGTGCCCTACACCGACCTCGCGGTCTCGATCCCGCCCGACGCCGCCCGCCAGCCGGGCTCAGTCCAGTGGCCGAAATCGATCCCCGGCAACCCCGCCACCGACTTCGTCGCGCTGCGCGCCGATCCGATCGAGCGCGCGAAGGTCCCGACTTGGATCGGCCGGACCGTCCGCCGAACGGCCAAGCGCCACGTCCTCGTGTTCGTCCACGGCTTCAACAACAAGTTCGAGGACGCCGTCTTCCGGTTCGCTCAGATCGTGCACGACTCCGGCGCCGAGGTCGCGCCCGTGCTGTTCACGTGGCCGTCCCGGGGCTCCGTCCTCGCCTACGGCTACGACCGGGAGAGTACGAACTTCTCGCGCAACGGCCTGGAGACGCTGCTGCGCGACCTGACCAGGGACCCGAACGTCGGCGAGGTGACGATCCTGGCGCACTCCATGGGCAACTGGCTGACCCTGGAGAGCCTGCGCCAGATGGCCATCCGCGATCGGCGAATCGCCCCGAAGATCCGGAACGTCATCCTGGCCGCCCCGGACGTCGACATGGACCTCGCCCGCGCCGCCTTTCACGACATGGGCAAGGACCGACCGCGGCTGACCCTGATGGTGTCCGGCGACGACCAGGCGCTCGCCGTCTCCAGGCTGGTCTGGGGCGACAGCGTCCGCCTCGGCGCCATCGATCCGAACGCCTAACCCTACAAGTCAGAGCTCGAGCGCGAGAACGTCTCCGTCCTGAACCTGACCTCAGTCAAATCGAGCGACGCCCTCAACCACGGCAAGTTTGCCAGCGGCGACGTGGTCGCCCTCCTGGGGAAGCGTCTTGCGGACGGGCAACCGATCTCGGACGGACAGATCGGCATCGGCGACAGGCTGGTAAGCACGGCTGCCGGCGCCGCGTCCACGGTCGCCACCGGTGCCGCCCTCGCGGTGGCCGCCCCCGTCGCCCTGGTCGATCCCCAAACCCGCGAGACCTACGGCGAGCACCTGTCGAATGTCGGCTCCGGCTTCCGCAACACCCTGGGATCGACGGTCGATCTCGCTGGCGCGCCGGTGCGGGCGGTCGTCGGCGGCGAGCGGTAGCCGACCGTTCCCGTCCTAATGAGTGACCCTCCTGGGTGACCACAGATCAATTCCGGTCCGACATGGCGTATGGTAGTCGGATGAGACGCTTCGAGACACTCGCAGGATGCTCAGGTACGTTTTATGTGGATGGCTTTGAAGCTGAAGTCCAAATTTTTACTAACACGGAAGATTTTTTAATATTAGATTATTTCTACGCTCGTGTATACCTGTCAGTTGCCGATCGGCATTGGAACGGAACCCGCTACGGTTTTCTAAGGAGAAGCGGTCTGAGCTACTAAATTGCGGATGCCGGCTGTGAGCGCCTTGAAAACTGATCTACATGTTTCAGCGCGAAGTGGAAGGCGATGTCCGCTTTGAGGCAGTGGAAACAGCCTTTTTTTTTAGGCGGCAGCGGGTCGTAAGCAGGATGGCCGCTTTTCCGACCGACCTTCTCCGAAGAGGACAGGCGGCTTTCGGCCATTCAATGACGCCGGCGTGCTCGCTGAGCGGCTGGGTTGGGTGGATTCGCGCCGGTCGGCTTCCGAAGCTCTGAGCCATTGAAGCGGACGATGGCGAAAGCCCGATTAGGAACCAATGCCACCCAGCCGAGGATGTATGCTCTCCCCTCGGACGCGACCTCTTAACTTCGTCGCACTCCCGCGCACGCTCAGAAGTAGGAATCTGACGGGGCCTATGCCCGAAGCGCACGCGATGCGCGCCACGATGGCGAAGGGGAACTGTGCGTTTTTGCCCCAAGTTTTCGGCAATCCGCCAAGGCGCTTGAGGACTAGTTCAGTCCGCACGTCCTTTCGCTCGCGGGCTGGAACTCCGTGCGGGCCGAGCTTCTACCGCGGCTACCTTTCAAACGAACCCGCGGGCAGCTGCAGATTTTCTGTCTTTTGAGGCTATAACAATGTGCTTTCTTCCCGCTGGTGTCTTCGCTGTCGTCGTCATGGCGACGCCCGTTTCCGCCTTGAACGCAGGGGACACGATGCAAACTTGGGCGGGAGCGTCGTCCACGGACAAGGATGATTTACTGCGAAAGCTTGACGCGGTGAGGGCTGGAGAGACCTCCCGAGATCGTGTGCGCTCTTGCCTTGACGACACCTCAAAAACGGCCGGCCATTCGAATTTGCCGATCTCAGAGGTAGCAAAGGCTTGCTTCGAACAGGCTGCAACAGAAAATATATAGTCACCCCATATCGATCATGCTTGCTCAGCTATCAACGACCGAAGCTGCCACATGCAACAAAGGGCTGGTCGGCCACCTGATGCGGAAATTATGACCGGCTGCGCGCAAGCCGCTTGGTCAGGCGGCGATAGATGACTGGTACGAATGGAAAGCGGGCCCGAGTTTGTCATCTAAACGTGGATACTCGTAGTACCGAGTTTCAGTAGATTGAGGTGTTCGCCGAGAACCTCGCCGTCGAGACCGGGTTCTAATGATTTTGTCCTTTCTGTTCTTGATGGCTCTCGCCGTGATCGAGACCTTGATCCATCCCATGGCGCCCCCCAGTCTGCTGAGGTGGTCTACTGGATCATTTTCCTGCAGGTGAGCAGCGAGTTCTGGTATCGGCGGTTTCGTAGAAACCGCATGGCGGGAACGCGACCCGCGGCCTCTTCACTCGATACGAGCGGGGTTGCGGCCCCCACTGCCCGCACCGGGATGGGGGAGTGAAACCACCCCGCAAACGGATCACGGAGGGCATGCTCAAACCGAACCATGCGGATCGGCTGAGTTGGGTGGATTGCCGCCTGTCTGCTTTCGGGAGACCATGGGCAACAAAGGACGTCGTTGTTGCGCTAACTCACGATCTTCCGCAGACTTGAGCGGAAAAATCACAAGCCGGTTTTAGCGGCGGGGCGCAAAGCGTCAGCGCCCTAGCCTCGGACCGCGCTATGACATAACCCCATCATTACGGCAGATGGGCGGGGGCGCCTTGACTGACACCGACATGACGGCAAGGCGTCGCGATGCCCTGGCCAGCTATGCCATCCTGGATACCGAAGCAGAGGCCGAGTTCGACGAGATCGTAGAGGCGGCGTCGGCAGCATGCGGCATGCCGGTGTCGCTGATCTCGCTGCTCGACGTCGATCGGCAATGGTTCAAAGCCGAGACCGGGTTCGGCTCGCGCGAAACCCCTCTTTCCTCCTCGATCTGCGCCCTCACCGCCGGACAGCGCGATGTGTTCGTGATCCCGGACACGACCGAGGACCCCCGCACGGCCGACAACCCGCTGGTGACGGGAGCACCTCACGTGCGGTTTTACGCGGGCGTGCCGTTGGAGACGGCCGATGGTGTCGCCCTCGGCGCGCTGTGCGTGCTCGATACCAAGCCCAACGCGCTCAATGCCTCACAGACGCTGATCCTGCGCACCCTGGCGCGTCAGGCGATGACCACGCTGGAGTTGCGCCGGGCACTCAAGGGGCGCCGCGAGAGCGACCGTCGCAATAAGGCGATCCTGGAAAGCGCGATCGATTACGGCATCATCTCGATGGATCTGACCGGCCACGTAACGACCTGGAACGCCGGGGCCGAGCAGATCCTCGGATGGACCGAAGCCGAGATGCTTGGGCAGCACGCCAACGTGTTCTTCACACAGAAGGACGAGCGCGATCAGATCGCAGAGAGGGAGATGGGTTCCGCGCTGCTTCACGGCCGCGGCTCCGACGAGCGTTGGCACCGCAGAAAGGACGGCAGCCTGTTCTGGGCGAGCGGTGAGATGATGCCGCTCCTCGACGAGCGGGGCACCCCCGAGGGCTTCCTCAAAATCCTGCGTGACCGCACTGAGCAGCGCAACGCTGCCGCCAAGCAGCAGGCCGACGCCGAGTTCATGCGCAGCGTGCTGAGTTCCTCGGCCGACTGCATTAAGGTGCTCGATCTCGACGGTGGCCTCACCTTCATGAATGAGGGCGGCTTGCGGGTTATGGAGTTGAGCGACTTCAACCTCGTCAAAGGCTGCCCTTGGCCGGATTTCTGGCAAGGCCAGGGCCATACTGACGCCCACGCGGCACTGGACGCGGCTAGAGCTGGCGGCGTCGGCCATTTCCAAGGCCCGGCAAACACCTACATCGGCACGCCGCGATGGTGGGACGTGCAGGTGACGCCGATCCTCGGTCCGAATGGGCAGCCGGAGAAGCTGCTGTCCGTCTCCCGCGATATTACCGGCCAGAAGGCCATCGAGAGCCAACTCACCATCAGTGAAGAGCGTTGGCGCGGCCTGTTCACCGGGATGCAGGAAGGCTTCCTAAGCGCGGAGTTGATCCGCGGTACGGCTGGCCGCGCAGTGGATTTCCACCTGCTGGAGGTCAACCCTGCCTTCGCCCGGCTCACCGGGCTGCCGGTCGATAGCGCTGGACGGACGATACGCGAATTGATCCCAAACATCGCGCAATCGCTGATCGATACCTATGCCCGCGTGATCGAAACCGGCCAGCCCGAGACCTTCGAGATCCACGTCCCCGAATTGCGTCGCACGTTCGAGGTTCGAGCCCGGAAACAGGGTGAGCAGCAGTTCGCGGCACTGTTCCTGGAGATTTCAGAGCGCAAGCGAACCGAGGCTCGCCGAGCCGCGATGATAGAACTGGGCGACTGCCTGCGCGACGTAGGCGACAAGGAGGAGATCAGTCGGATCGCAGCCGAGATCCTGGGGCGGACGCTGGGCTTGAGCCACGCAGGCTATGGTCAGGTTGATCCAGAGGCGGAGACGATCTTGGTGGCGCACGAGTGGACCGGGGCGGGCCTCACCAGCATTGCCGGGCTGCACCGTTTCCGGACCTACGGCACGTACATCGACGACCTCAAAGCCGGTCGCAACGTCGTCATCGAAGACCTTGGCTCCGACGCCAGGACGGCAGCCGATGCCGAAGCGTTCGCCGCGATCCACGCCCGCGCGCTGATCAATCTGCCGGTGATGGAGCATGGTCGGTTCGTGGCGCTGTTCTACGGCGTAAGGGCGGAGCCGGGGGTATGGGCACCGGAAGACATCGCCTTCGTGCGTCATGTCGCCGACCGCACGCGCTCGACCGTCGCGCGGGTAGAGGCGGAGGAGCAGCAGCGTATCCTCAATCTCGAACTCAGCCATCGCCTGAAGAACACCCTGACCCTAGTGCAATCGATCGCCTCGCAGACTTTGCGCAACGCAGAGAACCTGCGGGAGGCTCGTGACGCGTTGGCGGCGCGTCTCGTCTCCCTGGGCAAGTCGCACGACATCCTCCTGACTGGACGCAGCGACAGTGCGCCGATCACCGCCCTCATCGACGGCACATTATCCCTACACCAGGACGGGGAGACGCGGTTTCGAACCTGTGGTCCCGAACTTCCGCTCGGCCCCTCTGCCGCTCTGGCGCTCGGGCTTATCCTGCACGAGCTTGCGACCAACGCATCCAAGTACGGTGCGCTGACCTGCCCGGCGGGCTACGTCTCACTGGAATGGTCCATTCATGGCCAGGGCGCCGAGGCGATGTTCCAGATGGTCTGGTCAGAGCACGGCGGGCCGCCGGTTACCCCGCCGAGCCGCAGTGGGTTCGGTTCGCGCCTGATCCAGCGGGGTCTGGCGGGCGGTACGGTCGATACCCGCTACCCAACCGAAGGCGTCGTCTGCACGCTGACCTCATCGCTGGCGAGCCTCAGCGCGGGAATGTGATCGCTACGCCGAAACACGCAGGACCTTTTCTCCGCGTCAGGAATTAGGGCCTATGGAAAAAGATTTGCCGTCCGCCCCCTACGCCCTGGTCGTCGAGGATGAAGGGCTGATCCGTATGGATGCGGTCGATATCCTAGAACAAGCGGGGTTCCGGACACTTGAAGCCGTAACGGGCGATCATGCGGCTGAGCTATTGCGCCAGCATCATCAGGATGTGGTCCTCCTGTTCACCGACGTAGAGATGCCCGGCTCACGCAACGGCTTCACACTCGCGCGTGAGACCGCGCAGGCATACCCGCACATCTCGATCGTGGTTGCGTCCGGCCGAGTGACGCCGGGTCCCGACGATCTGCCAGAGGGTGCGCGCTTCATCGCCAAGCCGTTCAGTGCACAAATTGTCCATCACCATGTGCGGAAGGTTATGCCAGACGATCACATGCCTTCTCAGCTTAAGACTTGAGGGGAACGCATCACTCTTGTCTTATTTTTGTGTGTAACGCGGCTTCTTGTTGTCCCAAGCCGATGTTGTTGTCTGGCTGACCAGTGGCCGCTTTCGGGAAGGGTCGATAGCCGTTCGCACGACCGAGTTGGATCGATAGAAGGCCGTCCGCTTTTCCTGCGTACCTTCTCGGAAGCAGCCATTCCGCTTTCGGCCAGGATCGGTCGACTGACTAATTGAATCGAACAGTTTTGATGCATCTCCTTAAAAATTTAGTTTTAAGCAAGCAGACAAACTGCATATCTTTGATAATAGTGTGGCATAATAAATAACTTCGCGAATTTTATTTATTTTGTTTGATCTTCAGAACCTAAATTTGCCTTGATTTCCAATTTCATATAGATGGGCATCAGTGATTAATGTCAGATTTTTGCAATATTTAGGCGTGATCCAAAAATTGCAACCGCTTGGTCAATGTCGGCTGGCCCGATGTGACGATGGGTGACGAGCCGGAGGTGGGTTTCACCTAGCGGGCGCACTCTCACACCCGCGGCCTCCAAATCGGTGACCCAAAGCTCGCTACCACGGCCGGTGCGCGATAGATCGACTTGAACGATGTTGGTTTGCGGCACACTTGCAGAAATGCTGGGATGCAGCGCGTTCAGCCCATCGCTGAGTTGGCGGGCGCTTGCGTGGTCGTCGGCTAGCCGCGCGCCCATCACGGTCACTGCTTCCAGGCCAGCCGCGGCCATGATGCCGAGTTGACGCTGCGTTCCGCCGATCATTTTGCGGATCCGTCGTGCATCGGCGATCACGGCATCCGGACCGGTCAGAACCGCGCCCACCGGGGCGCTCAAGCCCTTCGACAGACATAGCGACACCGTACCAGCATGGACCGCAAGCTCTGCCGGTGCGAGCCCGAGGTAGGTGGCGGCATTGAACAGTCGCGCCCCGTCCAGATGCACGAGGATACCGCGCGAGCGAGCCATCTCCGCCACGGCCGCCATGTGTGAGACGGGCGGCACCGCGCCGCCAGCCGCGTTGTGCGAGGTCTCCAGCGCTATCATCGCCGTCCGGAGCGGGCTGGCGGAAGGCCGTAAAGCGTCCTCCAACCGGTTGAGATCCATCGCCCCACCGCAACCCGTGATTCCAAGTAGGAAGGCGCCGGTGAAGGTGGCTGCCCCACGCTCAGTGGTGACCATGTGAGCCTGTGCTTCCAGCAGGATCTGCTCGCTGCGCTGTACCTGCGCGAGGATCGCCAGGAGGTTGGCCATGGTGCAGGTGGGTACGAACAAGCCGGCGTCTTTGCCAAGCATCGCGGCGGTAGTCGCCTCCAGTTCGCGCACCGTCGGGTCGCCCTCAAGACCGTCATCGCCGAGCGGAGCGGTGCGCATCCGTTCGTACATCGCCTCGGTCGGCCGCGTGACGGTATCGCTGCGCAGGTCGACCGCGGTGGAGCCGGGGCTGGAGGCGACGGATATGGAGGAGGCCATGATGCGGGGTGCCGGCTATCGGTAATCGGCTTCGTCGCCGGAGTCGGTCGGCTTCGCGAGTGCGCGCTTCAAGATCTCACTCATCGGAAGTTCGAGATTGATGCCCTTGGGCGGGATCGGGGACTCGAAATATTTGGTGTAGAGTCTGGCTACGGTACCGTCCTCGATCAGCTTGACGACCGCTTTGTCGACCTGAGCCTTGAAGTCTGGATCGTCCTTGGGCTCGAGGATGCCATAGGGTGCGAATTCGAGGCCCTTGACGCCTATCTTGAAATCGCCCGGGCGCTTGGCGCCCGCCACGGTCGCGTGCGCGAGCGCATCGTCGTTGACTGAGCCGGCAGCGCGCCCGCTATCCAACAGCAAGAAGGTTTCCGCCGTGTCCTTGGCTGGCATGATCCGGATGTCGAGCTTGTCGCGGACATTGAGGCGAGTGACGACGCGTTGCGTCTCACCTCCGGCCTGAGCTGAGATCGCCTTTCCACGGAACGAAGCGAGGTCGTTCACGTCGACCGGCGCCTCCTTACGCGCCACGAGCACGATCTGTGCGACGAAGGTTGTCGGGGCGAACGCCACGAGCTTATGCCGTTCCGGCAGGTTGCTCGCCGTGCCGCATTCCAAGTCGATCGTACCGTTGTTGATGAGCGGGATCCGTGTCGCCGACATGACGGGAACGTAGCCTACGTCGAGCTTGGCTAATCCGAGCGCGGTCTTGAGCTCCGCGGCCACGTGCTCGCATATCTCCAATGAATAGCCCACCGGCTTGGCGGATCCGTCAAGGAAGGCAAACGGCGGCGACGCATCGGGAAAACCGATGTTGATATGTCCAGAGGTTCGAATTTTGTCCAGTCGACTTTCGCTTTCGGCCGATGCCGGAACTCCAGTTCCTATCCAAACTGCGACGCTGAGCAGTGCGAAACAGGATTTCAACATCGCTTCGGTCCTCATGCTTCTACGAAGGTAGCGAGACGCGGGCCGGTGAGCGATCCGCTGAGGCGATGGTATGGTGTTATCGTGCGGGACGCATACGTCGTCCAATTCCAATTTGCCGGTCGTCCATTCGGATTTGATATGCGCAAGCGGCTGATGAGTTTCCGGCATGTCGAGGCGTTCCGGGCTGTCATAGCGGCCGGCTCGATGACAGCGGCGGCTCAGCGCCTGCATACCTCGCAACCACAGGTGAGCCGCCTGATCGCGCAACTCGAGGCGATAACAGGTTTTCCCTTGTTTGAGCGTGCCGGCGGCCGGCTCGCGCCAACACTCGACGGCATGCGCTTTTCCGCCGAAGTCGAGCGAGCCTTCGTCGGTTTGTCGAGCCTGGAGGCTGCGGCGGTTCGCATCCGCTCATTCGGTTCCGGGCGTCTGCGGGTCGCAGCGATGCCACGTCTGGCTGGTGGGTTGCTCGCGCGGGCTGTGGCCCGATTCAAGACCGAGCATCAGGAGGTGGCTATCGCAATCCATTCCGGCGACGACGTGGCAGTAAGCGAGTGGATCGCCACCGGCTTTTGCGACGCGGCGCTCACGATGATCTACGGTGATGCCCCCGATCCAGCGCCAGAGCACGTCTTGACGATGGATTGTGTCGCCGTGCTGCCCCCGGCCCACCCGCTCGCCGCGCTTGAACGTTTGGAGCCGGCTGATTTTCATGATGCGCCGTTTATCGCATCGCCCCTGGGAAGCACGCTGCGGACGCAGATCGACGCGGTGTTCGAAGCCGCGGGTGTCGCGCCCATAGTCTCTGTCGAGGCAGGGCTGGGCGCATCAATCTGTGTGCTAGTGGCCGCCGGACTAGGTATGAGCTTGATGAACCCTTTAGCAGCTTATGAAGAGGCGAAAGTCTCAAAAATAGAGATCCGGCCTTTTGTGCCCTCTTTGCCCGTACGTTTTGCTCTTCTTTTTCCGCCGGATCATGCTCGAAGTCGGCTTGTTGAAACGTTCAGCAAGCTTGCACGCGAGATGATGCTGGAGGAATTGAGTCGGCTTCCTGGAGGCGCCTGACATCTTTTTGGCGGCTCAACGTTCATATGATCATGTTAAAGGGGCCGTGTGTACAGCCAGTTGCATCGACCGCCGAGGGCAACCATTCTGTCATCGGCTGAATCCGGTCGGCGGCTTTGCGCCCATCTCGGCCGCTCAGCCGACGCTAGCGGCTTCTCCGAAGCGGACGTTGCAACAGCTCAGCTTGTCGGTCTTAGCAGCGTCAGTAGGCTGGCTGACAGGCCGGTCGAAAACGCAACGTCTCAGCAGGCACACTGCTCGACGCGCCGTGCTACCTGTGTTTGCTAACACCATCGGCCTTCCAAACGAGCCGAGCGGGGGGGGGGGGAGCATGGGGACAGGTCGGGTTTTGGCCTGCGCGCTCGGGTGCGCGCTTGGCGTCACGCCAGCCCAGGCGCGCATCATCAGCATCGAGATCGCCACCCTCGAGCCGTTTGCCGGAGGCGCGGAATTTGGATCTACCGGCGCTTACGAGCGGCTCATCGGAGCCGCCCACGGCGAGCTCGATCCTGCGGACCCCGCCAATGCCGGCATCGTCGACATCGCGTTCGCCCCGCGCAATGCACGCGGCATGGTCGAGTACAAAACCGACCTGTTTATTTTGCGGCCGAAAGACCCTGCACGGGGCAGCGGCATGCTGCTGTTCGAGGTGCTGAACCGCGGCCGCAAGTTCTTATTCAACTGGGTGCTGGATGCGCCGGCCCAAGCCGCCCAGGCCGTCAACGATCCGCGCAGCGCCGTCGATGCCGGCACCAGCCTCGTCTTGCGACGCGGTGACACCATCGTCTGGTCGGGCTGGGAGGCAGACGCATTGCGTCAGCAGGGCGGCATGGCGATTGACGTGCCGGTGGCTTCCCAAAACGGCAAGCCGATCGTGGAGATCGTGCGCGACGAACTCGTCAGCGCCACCCGCGGGCCGCCGGAGGCGCCCTTCTATCTCACCTTCAAGGCAGCCAAGCAGGATAAGGCTGGCACGCAGCTTACCGTGCGGCGTCGGGAGGCCGACCCGCCCCGGCCCGTTCCGGCGGATGCGTGGCACTACGCGACGTCGCGGCAACTCGAACTCCTGCCCAAGGGCACCAAGCCCTTGCCGGGCTCGATCTACCAGTTCACCTACCAGGCCACTGAACCGAAGGTGCTCGGCATCGGTTTCGCCGCGACGCGCGACGTGGTCGCCTACCTGCGCAGCGATGCCGCCAGCGGCGCCAACCCGGCGGGCGGAACAATCCGACACACGGTCGCGCTCGGCATCTCACAAAGCGGGCGCTACCTGCGCGACTTCATCTATCAGGGCTTCAATCGCGACGAGACCGGACACCGGGTCTTCGACGGCGTGTTGTCCCACATCGCCGGGATCGGCGGGGTCTTCCTCAATGCGCGCTTCGGCCAACCGTCACGAACGAACACGCAGCACGAAGATCATCTCTATCCGGAAAATACCTTCCCGTTCTCCGCGACGCCCCAGCACGACCCGGTGACGGGACGGACCGGCGCGCTCCTGCGCAACGATGGCTTCGACCCGCTGCTTATTGAGGTGAACACCGGCACTGAGTATTGGCAGAAAGGTGCCTCGCTGCTGACGACGGATCCACTCGGTCGCAAGGACGTCGCCTTGCCCGACCGAGCGCGTGCCTACCTGGTCTCGAGCGCCTTCCATTATGGCCGCGCCGGACTGACCTCGAATAGAGGACCCTGCGCGAACATGCGCAGCACCCTCAATCCGGCACCTGTCCTTCGAGCCCTTCTGGTCGCGCTCGAGGAGTGGGTGACGGACGGCACAGTGCCGCCGGACAGCCGGATTCCGCGCTTATCGGATGGCACGCTGGTCGAGGCAGCCCGGACCGGCTTTCCTTTCATCGTCGGTGTGCCAGTCCCCACCGCGCCGAACACGATCGCGCGCTTCAGCACCTACGTCGATCCCAAGCCTGAGAGCGGGCTACAATACCGGCCACTCGTGCCCCGAGTAGATGCGGACGGCAACGACGTGGCAGGCATTCGCCTGCCGGCCGTTGCCGCACCGCGGGCGACCTTCACGGGTTGGAACCTCTACGCTGATCCCTTCCCTGTGGGCTCCCTATGCGACCGGGAGGGAAGCCAGCTTCCGTTTGCACGAACACGAGCCGAGCGCGAGGCCAACGGGGATCCGCGGACTTCTTTGGAGGAACGCTACCCGGATCTGGATGCCTACCTTGCTGGAGTGGCCAAGTCTGTAGACGTGCTGGTCAAAGATCGCCTGCTTCTGCGCGAGGATGGCGACCGCTTGGTCCAGGCAGCACGGCAGGAGGCTACGCAATAGCAATTTTGGACGAGGCGCACCGATAGTTCGGCTATGCGCAAGCCTCTACATCCGCGACAACCCTGGGCTGGAGACCAAAGCGGTGTTCGAGGAAATCGCCGGCGTCTTTGACAAGCATCAGGCGCGCGAGGGCTCAGCCCGGGGCTGACGAGAGCGCATATCAGAGGGGAGTGCCTTCGTGAGACGTCACCTTGCCGTGCTAAGCTTACTGCTGCCGCTATCTCTATTGGGTATGACGGCCCAGGCTTAGACCATCACCAAGGAAGATGAGCAGATCGACGGCGCTGATCCCGGCGTCCTCAAAGATGGCAGAATTCGTGTAAAATTAGCATAAAAATAGGCATCCGGTTGCCATAAATAGCTAAAAATAGAATTTTTTACGGTTTTGCAATGCGTCTACACTTCCGCGCAGCCTCGGACGCAAGCGGCACGTCTGGTTCTATGGCCCGTCGAACCAAAGCGGTCAGGCCGCTTTCGGCCAGCATCTGCCGCCATGCATCGCTCGCCCGAACGTCTAAGATGGGTGGATTTCTGCCGGTCTGCTTTCGGGCGACCAAGCGGCATAATCAGACGTCTTATACGATGAGTCGGCACAGCAGATTGTCTTAGTTTACGGAGGGCGAGGTTCTACAGAAGGACCTCGCCCTTCTAGTCGATGATATAATTTTGATCAGCTCTGTTTCAGCTTCGCGATCGTCTCGGTCGGCACGCCGGCGAAGTTGTTGGACACGAGATAGTTCGGGCTGGCTTTGATCCAGGCATCGAGGTCGATCTCCTCGAACTTGCCGTTGTCCCAGGTCTGGATGATCTCCAGGTCCTCGTCACCGACATTCTTGATCGCGTGGCCGAAGCCCATCGGGATGTAGGCCACATCGCCCGGATTGAACTCGGCGACCTTGCCGCGACCGCCCGAGCCGAACAGCGCCACCTGGCCCTTACCCTTCAGGTAGAAGTGCCACTCGTTGGCATTCACGTTCCAGTGGAACTTGCGCATCTGGCTGGGCCGGATCGTCATGACGCCGCCCGACATCGACTTGGAAACCGGCCACTCGTCGACGGTCGCAAGACGGAAGGTCCCCCCGTCGAATTCGCGCACGGCGCGTGGGTCCTTCAGGAGCCGGAATTTGTGGGTGGATTCCTTCGGCCAGGGTGCATCGAGCGCCTGGGAGAGCGGAATGACCGGTCCGGCTTGGATGTAGGCCTCGCCCTTCGGGAAGGCGTTGAGCGCTTCCTTCGGCAGCCCAAAATTCTCTGCCAGCATGTCCTTCGGGGACACGTCGACCCAGTCGGTGATCGAGAAGGTGCCGTGCTCCGAGAAGGCGCCGTTGTCGAACGACAGGATGAAGTGGCAGGGCTTGTCGCCGATCGTCTGGATCGAGTGGCCGTGGCCCTTCGGGAAGAACCAGAGGTCGCCTGGCTCGTAATTGTTGATCTCGCTTGCCCCCGACGGATCGAGCACAACCGTCTGGCAGCGGCCGTCAATCACGTAGGCCCACTCGGCGGCGATGGCGTGCCAGTGCAGCTCGCGCGAAGCGCCGGGATCGAGGAACATATGGACGCCCGCGATCCCCTTGCTGATGGGGAACTGGTGAACGGTCGCTTCCTTGGCCCAGCCGCCCGACGTGATTTTCGGGACGTTGCCGTCGAGGGAGAAATGGAAATCGGGCATGGCGCCGACATCCTTAGGGTCGTGGTAGGCGACCTGCGCGCCCGGGGGGAGCTGCTGAACGTCACGGCCGAAGCCGCCCCCGCCCGGCGCGCCGTGATCCGTGGTCGCTGCAGCAGCCTGCTGCGTCAGCGCCACTAGGCCACCGGCTCCAAGGGCGGCGGTTCCCAGAAACGCGCGTCGGTTAGCGTCCATCTTTTGTGTTCCCAAATTTGGCTGCAGCAAGCCCGAGAGAGCTGGGTCTTTGCTGCGTTGCCGTACGTGAAATATTGTATGCCAAAAACTCACGTAGTCGTGATGGATGATTATCAGGGATCGAACGTACCGGCGTGCTGGCCTGACCGGTATTTTAGACCGAGCCGATTGAGAGGCTACTGCATGGTGGCGGCCATGGGTAGCCGGAAGGCCAGATCTGGGTAGCTGACGGGCGCGGGCGGCCGATAGCCCAGCGACGAATGCGGTCGGACGCAGTTG
>NZ_JAKSYK010000125.1:0-36868 GCF_022829425.1 Methylobacterium sp. J-072
CGACCCAGGCGGCTGTTGCCTCGGAGGCCAGCGTTGAGCTCAGCACACCAACGTCGGGGGTGATTGGCCACCCCGTCCGGAGGGAGGCGAAAAGCGTTACCCCGCCTAGAGACTACGACGATCAGACTTCTCCCTTTGATGTCATGCCGGCACCGGCAGTCCCTGGTCCGGAAGCGCAGCAGAGCGCCGCCTCCCCCGCAGACGGGGGAGGGAGAGCCGTGGTGTCTCCAGCGTATCCTGCCGACCCAGATGTGTGAATTCGCTAGCCCTTGTGGGGAGGAGTTGGAGGTGGGGGTGGTCCAGAAGGCGCCGTAACGCTTGATCCTGCACCACCCCAACCCCTGCCCCCTCCCCGCAAGGGCTACGGTCTACACAGGTTTGAGGCACAAGCGCTGTTGCAGGCCGCGACGCGCCCCCTCTCCCGTGCGGTAGAGGGTTGGGGTGAGGGATCCGGTCTTTCCGGATAAGGCGCATCCCTCACCCTGTCCCTCTCCCGCACGGGAGAGGGGACCCGCGCCTTCTGCACCCACGGCATGATCACGGCTACGGTCGAAACCTGTGTAGCCCGTAGCCGCAATGGGGAGGGGAAAGCGGAACCCGACTTCCCGCGCCGCCTGAGTCAGGCCGCCTGCGTCCGGTTGGCGAACAGCGTGGCTTCGAGGGTCGAGACCGGCATCGGCCGGCCGAGATGGTAACCCTGCAGGAACGGGCAGCCCATCGCCTGGAGCGTCTGCAGGTCCTCCTGCGACTCGACCCCTTCGGCCACCACTTCGAGCCCGAGCAGGTTGCCGAGGCCGAGCACCGCCAGGACCAGACCGCGCTTGTCGTCGGAGGCGCTGAGGCCGGTGACGAAGCTGCGGTCGATCTTGATCCGGTCGGCCCGGAGCTGGCGCAGGGACGACAGCGACGAGTAGCCGATGCCGAAATCGTCGAGCGCGACCCGGATGCCGGCACGCGAAAGCGCCTGGAGCTTGCCCTGCACGGCGCCGAGATCGAGGGCGGTCTCCTCGGTGATCTCGATCTCCAGCATCGCAGGCGGCAGGCCCAGCGCCCCGAGACGCCCGATCACGATCTCGTCCACCGGGATCTGCGCCATCTCCCGGGGCGAGACGTTCATCGCCACCCGGACGGTGCCGAGCCCCTGGCTGCGCAGGATCTGCATCATCCGGCAGACCTGATCGAGGATGAAGCGCAGGAGCGACTCGGTCAGCCCCGCCATCGCGGCCGCGGCGATCAGGTCTGGGGGCGCGATCCAGCCAAGGCGCGGGTGGCGCCAGCGCACCAGCGCCTCCAGCCCGACCAGGGTGCGGGCATCCAGCGCGTAGATCGGCTGGAACCAGACTTCGAGGGCGTTCTCGACCAGGGCGTGCGAGAGATCGCGCTCCAGGTCCCGCCGCATCTCCAGGCAATCGCGCAAGCCGGCGTCGAACAGGCGGAAGCGATTCCGGCCGGCGGCCTTCGAGGCGTAGAGCGCTTCGTCGGCGCAGCTCAGCATCTCCATCAGGTTGGGCTCGGGTTCCGCATGGACGCCGATGCTGACGCCGAGCCGCGCCTCGTCGAAGCCGTCGAAGGGCTGGGCGACCGCGGCGATCAGGCCGGCGGCCAAGTCCGCATACGGCACGCCGGCGCCGGCAGGATCGTACAGCACCGCGAACTCGTCACCGCCGAGCCGGGCGGCGAGGCCGCCAGGGGGCAAGGCAACGCGCAGCCGGCGTGCAACCTCGACCAGCACCCGGTCGCCGGTCTGGTGACCGTAGACGTCGTTGACCGACTTGAAGCCGTCCAAGTCGAGGAGCAGCAGACAGGCGGTTCCGGCGTTCAGGCGCGCCTCGGCCTGCTGAATGAAGCCGGCGCGATTGAGCAGGCCGGTGAGGTCGTCATGAGTCGCGCGCCAGCGCATCTCCTCGACCAGCGCGTTGGCGCTGGCCTGGGCCTCGGCCCAGGAGCGCGCCAACGTGGTGGCGTCGTTCTTCAGCCGGCTCGCCTCGCGAAACCCCGCCTCGCTTTGGAACGCAGTGCGCGACAGGGCGGCGAGATAGAGCAGCACGCAGGCCGCTAGGCAGGCACGATCGAACCCGCCGACGGCGAATAGGCAGAAGGCCGCCGATAGCAGCGGCAGCAGGATGAAGCTGAACGGGATCCGGGCATAGGCGGTGCCGTGGGTCACCGCGCCGGCGGTGATGCCGCAGGTGATGGTGAGGTAGAACAGGGTCTGCGGCGAGGTGTAGCCGGCGCAGAGCAGCGGCAGGAACGCCCAGACCAGCCCCGACAGCAAGGCCGCCAGGGTGCAGGCGCGCAGATGTCCCTCCACCGAGCGCGAGGCCTCCGCGGCCATGTCCGGCGACATCGCGGCCGTGAGGGCGAGGCCCGGGCAGGCCGCCCGGCACAGCCCGATACGCAGCAGGTTGGCGCCGGTCGAGGCCGCGTACCAGATCATCCCGGCGCGGCCGTTGCCGGCCTGGAACGCCACCAGCACGCTGGCGAGCCCGAGCAGCATGTTGACGGGGATCGCCGTGAGGACGCTGCGGCGTACCGCCTCGAGCTGGTCGCGACGGACCAGCGCCGCCAGCCGCCGACCCGAAGCGTCGGGCGCCCGAGCGGGGCCCGCCAGCCCGGGGAGCGTTTCCTCCAGGTCGTGAAGCGTCATCGTCCGTCCAATCAGAGGCGCGCGATTATCGACCAAGAGTCGTAAGAGAGTGTTGAACGAGCCGATCCGTGGTTACTACTGATCGATCCCGCCGGATTGAGACCGCCGGTCGCAAGCCATTCCGGTCCCGCCGTCCCGCGCCATATCCGATGCCGGGCCGCCGCCGGGCCCCGGATCCCCCATGGCCCTGACCAGCGACCTCCTCGACATCCGGACGATCTACCACGAGCCCACGGTCGACGCGTTTCCGATCGGTCGAGACATCCTGGCGCGCTTCCCCGATGCGGAGCGCATCCCCGTGCCCTCGCACTGGAACATCCCGGCGCTCCACGGCAACGAAGGCTCGGTGGAGGATTGGGTTCGGATCAAGCGCTCGACCCTGGTGCTCGGGGTGAAGAAGGGCCTGACCCTGCGCCCGAACGGCCGCAGCGCCCATTTCATCGCGCCCTCCACCTCCAACGGCTGCGCCATGGCCTGCGCCTATTGCTACGTGCCGCGCCGCAAGGGCTTTTCGAACCCGATCTCGCTGTTCGTGAACATCGATCAGGCCTGCGCGGCGATCGCCCGGCACGCGGGCCGCCAGGGCCCCCTGCCGGAGCCCGACACGATCGACCCGGAATACTGGATCTACGATATCGGCGAGAACGGCGACCTCTCGGTGGATGCGGCGGTGAGCACCGGCGTGCGCACCTTCATCGAGCGGTTCCGCACCCTGCCGAACGCCAAGGCCTCGTTCGCCACTAAGGCGGTCAACCGCGATCTCCTGTCCTACGATCCGCAACGCAAGACGCGGATCCGGTTCTCGCTGATGCCTGCCCGGATCGCCAAGATCGTCGATATCCGCACGAGCCCGATCCCGGAGCGGATCGCCGCGATCGACGACTTCGTGGCCGCCGGCTACGAGGTCCACGCCAATTTCTCGCCGGTGATCCTCTACGAGGGCTGGGAGGCGGATTGGCGGGCGCTGTTTGCCGAGATCGACGGCACGCTCTCGGACGCCGCCAAGGCCCAGCTCAAGTGCGAGATCATCATGCTGACCCACAATGCGGGCCTGCATGAGGTGAATCTCGGCTGGCACCCGAAGGCAGAGGACCTGCTGTGGCGGCCCGACATCCAGGAGGCGAAGGTCTCCGAGGGCGGCGGCACCAATCTGCGCTATCGCACCGGCTGGAAGGGCCAATGGCTCGCCCGGTTCAAGTCTCTGCTGGCCGAGACGATGCCCTATTGCACGGTGCGCTACGCCTTCTGAACCCTTGGGCCGACGGCGCGTTGGCGCGGGCATTCCGGGAGAGGCGCAGCGATGTCCGACCACGAAGCCTATATCCGCGAGGCGGTCGCCCTGGCCGAGGCGAACGTCCTGGCCGGCGGCTCCCCCTACGGCGCGGTGATCGTGCGCGATGGCGCCGTGCTCGTCCGAGCGGCCAACACGGTGCACGCCACCAACGACCCCAGCGCCCATGCCGAGATGGTGGCTTTGCGCGAAGCCAGCCACGTGCTGGCGCGACGCGACCTGTCCGATTGCGTGATGTATGCGAGCGGCCGCCCCTGCCCGATGTGCCACGCCGCGATGCGGCTCGCAGGCTTTCGCGAGGGCTATTTCGCCTTCTCGGCGGAGGAAGCCGAGGAACACGGGGCTGCGAACGCGACGCTCTACGCAGAACTGTGCCGCCCCCTGGACGAGCAGCCGATGCGCCTCCGTCAGATCCGGCCGGCGGGCGAGGCGCCCTACGCCGCGTGGCAGGCGCGCCGCAAATCTTGAAATCCCACGCCCATCCTAAGGGATGGTGGTCCGACGCCTCAATGCGTCCAGGGTGCCGTGCGGTTGAACTTGAAGTTGTCCGAGTAGGACAGGCCCTTACGGAACACCGGCTTGGCCGGCTGCTCGACCCGGTAGGCGATGCCCTCGCGCTTGGCGTAGGCCACCGCCTCCTCCTCCGTGTCGAACTCCAGACGCACCTGCTGCATCATGTCGGCCGATCCGTTCCAGCCCATCAGCGGATCGATCTCGCGCGGGCTGGTCTGGTCGAACTCCAGGATCCACTGCTTCGTGCGGGCCAAGCCCGACTGGGTGGCGTCACGGGAGGGACGGAAGATGCGGGCGCTCGGCATCTGAACTCGACAAGCTCCTGATCGAATGGTCGGGGCGATAGGATTCGAACCTACGACCCCCTGGTCCCAAACCAGGTGCGCTACCAGACTGCGCCACACCCCGACTGCCGATGACGGCACGCAAGCCCTAGCGTTTCGGGGGGGCCGACGCAACGGGGCAGCCGGTGACGGCACGCATGCCAGGCCGATTAACCGCACCGGATCGAAAAGCCCTCGGAAACCGCATCGATCACTTGTCAGACAATTCGGTCGCGACTAAGGTTTTTATTGGGACGGCGAGGGCTGATTCTCGCACTGACGAACCGGCTGCATTTCCATTGGGGGGCGGTGGAAAGGCGGGTCGGCAACCGGCGGTGGGGGATCTTGGTCCTCGTCGCTCCCGCGCTGTCGCGCTCCGGGTTTCTTCATCGGACCTTGAAGGGCCACCGCGGTCGACCGCCTGCGCGGCGGCCCCTCGATCCTCTGGCATCTCCCCGGCGATTCTGTATCGCAGGCGCCGCGCGCAAAGCCGCGTGCCGGTGGGAGGAGATCAGCCCCGTGTGGACGCCGAGCCCGCGCTATCCCGATCCGGCCATCGAGATCCTCGACGCCTCCTTTGCCCGCTACCGGGTGTTCAGCGCGGCGGTCGAGCGACTCGCCACCGGTTGCCGCTGGTGCGAGGGGCCGGTCTGGTTCGGGGACGGGCGCTATCTCCTGTGGAGCGACATCCCCAACAACCGGATTCTGCGCTGGGACGAGGAGACCGGCGCGGTCGGCGCGTTCCGCAAACCGTCGGGATTCGCCAACGGCAACACCCGCGACCGGCAGGGGCGGCTCGTCACCTGCGAGCATGGCGGCCGCCGGGTCGTGCGGACCGAATATGACGGCGCGGTCACGGTGCTGGCGGACTCCTTCGACGGGAAGCGGCTCAATTCGCCGAACGATGTCGTAACCGCCCGCGACGGTTCGGTCTGGTTCACCGATCCGACCTTCGGCATCGCCGGGTTCTACGAGGGCGAGCAGGCCGAATCGGAGCTGCCGCAGAACGTCTACCGGCTGGACGCGGAGACCGGCGCGCTCGACGTGGTCGCGCACGACATCGCCGGGCCGAACGGCCTGTGCTTCTCGCCGGACGGGTCGCGGCTCTACCTCGTCGAATCCCGCGGCGAGCCGACCCGACGCATCGTCGCCTTCGAGGTGGTCGGCGGCCGGACCCTGCGCGACCGGCGGGTCCTGATCGATGCCGGGCCGGGCACGCCGGACGGGATCCGCTGCGATACCGATGGCAACCTCTGGTGCGGCTGGGGCATGGGCGACGACGGGCTGGACGGCGTGATGGTGTTCAACCCGGAGGGCCGCCTCATCGGCCGCATCCGCCTGCCGGAGCGCTGCGCCAATCTCTGCTTCGGCGGGCGGCACAGGAACCGCCTGTTCATGGCGGCGAGCCAGTCGCTCTACGCCCTCTACGTGGACATTCAGGGCTGTGCCGGCGGGTGAGGCCGCGATGGCCTGGCCGGCCCGGGCCATGCTTGACCGGAGCGCGTCGCAGGCCCACCTCCCCAGCGCCGGGGCTCGGGGCCGCCTTGCGGATCGTGCATCCACGAGGCGGCGCGCGAGCTTTGTTTTGGCATCATCTTTTTTCGAAAGCCGGCACCACCGTCCGGGATGATGCGCCAGCGGGACACAATCCGATGATCGATCTGTACTATTGGCCGACGCCGAACGGCCACAAGGTCACGATGTTCCTCGAAGAGGCCGGCATCCCTTACCGGATCAAGCCGATCAACATCGGTAAAGGCGAACAATTCAACCCGGACTTCCTCAAGATCGCCCCCAACAACCGCATGCCGGCGATCGTCGATGACGAGCCGGCCGATGGCGGCGCGCCGGTGTCTCTGTTCGAATCAGGCGCGATCCTGTTGTATCTCGCCGAGAAGGCCGGGCGGTTCATTGCGAGTGATCTGCGCGGCCGGGCCGAGGTCCTGCAATGGCTGTTCTGGCAGATGGGCGGACTCGGACCGATGCTCGGCCAGAACCATCATTTCTCTCAGTATGCGCCGGAGAAGATCGATTACGCGATCAAGCGCTACGTCAACGAGACCAACCGGCTCTACGGCGTTCTCGACCGGCGCCTGGCCGACCGCCCCTACGTCGCGGGCTCCGAATACTCGATCGCCGACATGGCCAGCTACCCGTGGATCGTGCCGTGGGAGAAGCAGGGCCAGAACCTCGACGAGCACCCCAATCTCAAGCGCTGGTTCACCGCCATCGCGGAGCGCCCCGCCACCAAGGCGGCCTATGCCCGGGCGCCCGAGGTCAACCCCGACCACGGCAAGACCATGAGCGAGGACGCCAAGAAGGTGATGTTCGGCCAGACCGCCGCAACCACCCAGCGCTGACCCGTCCATGACCGCCACGCAGACCGCCCTCCCCCTGCGGGTGATCCACAGGGGCTGGAACACCTTCGGCATCGCCACGCTCACCCAGCCCGACGGCAGCACGGTGCCGCGGGCCCTGGAGGACCATGGCGAGGCGGCCTGCGTGCTGCCCTACGATCCCGAGCGGCGGGTGGCCCTGCTGGTCCGGCAGAACCGGGTCGGCCCCGCCTTCTGGGGCGAGCCGGCGGCCCTCGACGAGGCGCCCGCCGGGGGCCTCGACGGCGGCGAGCCGGAGGCCACCGCGATCCGCGAGGCGATGGAGGAGGCGGGCCTGCGGCTCGAACGGCTCGAGCCCGTAACCCATGCCTACAGCATGCCGAGCGTCTCCTCCGAGCGCCTGTGGCTCTACCTCGCCCCCTATACGGAATCCGACCGGGTCGGCCCCGGCGGCGGCCTGCCCGGCGAGGGCGAGCAGGTCGAGGTCTTGGAGTTACCCCTGTCCGCTCTTGCGGAGCAGGCGCGCTCCGGCCGCCTGGCCGATCTCAAGACGCTGGTCCTGGTCCAGGCGCTGATGCTGCGCCGCCCCGAGTTGTTCGCCGCATGATCCAGCCCGACGCCCCGATCGACGCCGTCCTGGCCGAGATGCTCGCCTTCGCCGAGGACGCAGCCCCCTTGGCGCTCGCGATGCGGGCATCGGGGCTCGCCATGACCAACAAGGGGCCCGATCTCGGCCAGGCGCTCACCGAGGCCGACCTCGCGGTCAGCCGCCTGCTGCACGCCCGCTTCGGCCCCGACCTGATCGAGGAGGAAACGGCCGACGATCTGGGGCACGCGGCCGCGACAGCGATGCTGGCCCGGGATGCCTGGACCTTCGTGGGTGACCCGATCGACGGCACGCGGCCGTTCGCGGGCGGCCTGTCGGGCTGGGGCGTGATGGTGGCGGCCTGCCGCGCCGGCTGGCCCCGCGCCGGCGTGATGAACCTGCCGGCCTGGAACGAGGACCGCTCCGGCCCCGCCCGCATCGAATCTGCGGAGGCGGCCCGGGGCATCCTGTTCGCGGCCTATGAGGGCCGGGCGTTCTGGGCGCCGACCCGGGGCGGGCGCCGAACGGAGGCCCTGCGCGCGCTGAAACCCTCCACCAGCCGCACCGGCCATGTCGGCTGGCTCGCCGTCGCCGCGCAGCGCTTCACCCTGGATTACGGGCGGGCCTGGTTCCCCTGGAGCGAGGGCGGATCGATCTCGGACGCCGCGCTCCTGGCCACCGGGCGGCTCGACGCGACGGTGGTCAACAGCATGTTGTGGGACCTGGCGCCGATCCTGCCGCTGTTCGAGGCGCTGGGCTTTCGCCTCTACCACTGGCCCGACCTCGCTCCCCCGCCCGCCGCCTTCATCGACCTGTTCGATGCAAAGCTGTCGGCCCACGACGACCTCTGGCTGGTCTGTCGGGACCGGGAGCAGGCGGCCGACCTGGCGGGGGCGATCCGCAAGGCCTAGCGGCCCGTCCCACGCTTGAAAAATTCAGGTTCCAAAAGGTCTTCGACCTTTTGCGGGTGCAGGGCTCTGCCCTGCAAGATCAGGGTTTTGCCCTGATAACCCGCCGAAGGGCACGCCCTCACGCCTCGGCGCCGCCATGGGCCATGATCGCGTCGAGGAGCCCGGGGAAGCGCGCATCGACATCCTCCCGGCGTAGCGAGATCAGGCAGCGCATCCCCTCGGGGCGGGTGCGCGTCACGCCGGCCTCCCGCAGGATCTTGAGATGGTGCGTCATGGTCGAGCGCGGCACGCTCTCGGCCAGGAGATCGCCCGAGGCGCGCTCACCGTCCTTCATCAGATCCGACACCACCGCCAGGCGGGTCGGATCACTCAGGGCGAACAGGACCCGGTGCAGGGTCAGCTCGGAAACGTCGGGATGGAAGAACTTGCGGGGGCTCATGGCGCCGTTTATGTACGATTTTCGTCGTACATCGTAAAGAGGCGGCGGGACATGAGACGAATCGCGGTTCTGGCGCTCGGGATGTTCGCCCTGGGCTTGGATGCGTATGTGGTCGCGGGGCTGCTGCCGGGGATCGGCGCCGCGTTCCAGGTCGAGCCCGGCGAGGCCGGGCAGGCGGTCACGGTCTTCACCCTGGCCTACGCGCTGGCGGCCCCGGTCTGCGCCACCCTGCTGGCCGGCAAGCCGGTGCGGCGGATCCTCGGGCTGGCGCTCGCGGTCTTCACCATCGCGAACATGCTGAGCGCCCTCGCCACCGGCCTGTTGGGGCTGCTCCTGGCCCGGGCGCTCGCCGGCCTCGCGGCCGGTCTGTACGCGCCGGTGGCGATCGCGTCCGCGGCCACTCTGGTGGAGCCGGGCCGCAAGGGCCGCGCCCTGGCGCTGACCCTCGGGGGCATGAGCACCGGGACGGTCATCGGCGTGCCGGCCGGGTTGTGGATCGCCGACCGGCTCGGCTGGCAGAGCGCCCTCTGGATGGTGACACTGCTGAGCGCCGTCGCAACGGCCGCGATCCTGGCACGCCTGCCCGACATCGAGGCCGCGGAGCCGCCGTCCTGGCGGGCCCGTGCCGCCCTGCTGACTGACGCGTCGGTGGTTGCGACGGTCGCGGTCACCTTCCTCACTGCCATCGCCAGCCTCGGGCTCTACACCTACCTGGCGCCGCTCCTCGACCGGGCCGGCCTCGGCCCTGCGGCGGCCTCGTATTTCTGGGCCTGGGGCATCGGCGGGATGGGGGGCAGTTTTTCTGTCGGCCCGCTGATCGACCGGACGCGCGATCCCCGCCGGGTGATGGCCGTGATCCTGGCCGCCCTGACACTCGCGCTCGCCGCGCTTCCCAGCCTGCTCGGCACTCCGCTCCTCGGCTACCTGCCGTTGCTGGTCTGGGGCGCGATGGGCTGGGCCTCGCAGGCGCCGCAGCAGCATGCCCTGCTGCACCTCCGGCCCGATCACGGCAGCGTCGCCGTCGCGCTGAACAGCTCGGCGAACTATCTGGGCGGCGCGGCCGGTGCGGCGCTCGGCGGCGTGGTGGTCACGCTGGCGGGAATCTCCGCCCTCCCGATAACCGCCGCCGCTGTGGCGGCTGCGGGCCTCGCGCTGCAGGTGGCGATCCTGTTCCGGGTTCGCCGTGTCGCGGCGGGCTGATGGTCCGAGTTACCGGATGAGAGGTCTGGGACAAGCAGAGTCTCCAGAACTCAAAAGGCGCTTTGGTATGTGTCGCAGCGAAAAAAGTGCGATCATGCCATCATCGACTCACCGCACACACGGTGGCCCGATCGTGGGCGTGGGTCATGGAATGCGCGGATATGGTGCCCGAAGACGAGATCATCGACTCTACTTCAAACAGCAACTGGGCCGATAAGGTCGAGCGGCAGGAAACAATTACGCTCGACGCGCGCCAAGTCGACCAGATGGTTGCCTCGCTCGGTCATTGCTTGACTGCGGTCTACGCCGTGATCGATGCTGTCGAAGCGGATGGTCACGAGAGCTTCAAGCGTGAGCGCCTCACACAAGCCAACAAGAGCATCGAGGAAGCCGCCACTCTCCTCGACACTCTGACCACCGACCTAACGACATAAAGCAACCGTGCCTCAATCTGCCCTTGAGCGTGCGCAGACGCGCTGGCAAGCTGCTCGACGAGACAGCCGCAACAGCCACGGCGCGGGCGCGCCTCCGGGTGGCCCAGGCGGGACATCCCAAGACATGGAAGCACGCATCAAGCGGCTCGAAGACGATGGCAAGGAGATCAGGACAGACCTGAAAAGGATCCTGGCCGACACCGCCGAGATCAAGGGGCGCGTCGCATCGATGCCGACGAGCCTGCAGCTGTTCATGGCCATCGTCGCCGTGTTCGTCGCGAGCGGTCTGCTGCGCTGGTTCGGACACTGAGATGACGTCGCAATCACAAAAAAAGGCGGCGCACCGTCATCCGGCGCGCCGCCCAGCTCGAAACCGAGTCGCTCAGTTCAGGGCCACGTTGGCTGGCCGGCGCTCGGCGCCGACCGTCATGTCGCCGATCATCAGGCCCATCGGGCCCAGCCGAACCGGCACCGTCTCGCCGTCGTGGATCTTGCCCGAGAGGACCAGCTCGGCCAGGGGATCCTGGACGTTCTTCTGGATCACCCGCTTGAGCGGCCGCGCCCCGTAGGCCGGGTCGTAGCCCTTGTCGGCGAGCCAGATCTTGGCCTCCTCGTCGAGGTCGAGGGTGATCTTGCGATCCTCCAGGAGCTTCGCCAGGCGCCCGAGCTGGATCTCGACGATCGCCCCCATCTCCGACCGCGCCAGGCGGTGGAACAGGATGATCTCGTCGACCCGGTTCAGGAATTCCGGCCGGAAGTGACTCCGCACCACGGTCATCACCTCCTCGCGGACCGCCTCGGTGTCCTCGCCCGCAGGCTGGTTCACCAGATACTCGGACCCGAGATTCGAGGTCATGATCAGCAGCGTGTTGCGGAAATCGACCGTCCGCCCCTGCCCGTCCGTGAGCCGTCCGTCATCGAGCACCTGCAGCAGGACGTTGAACACGTCCGGATGCGCCTTCTCGACCTCGTCGAACAGCACGACCTGGTAGGGCCGGCGCCGCACCGCCTCGGTGAGCGCGCCGCCCTCCTCGTAGCCGACATAGCCCGGAGGCGCGCCGATCAGGCGGGCGACCGCGTGCTTCTCCATGTACTCGGACATGTCGATGCGCACGAGTGCCGTGTCGTCGTCGAACAGGAAGCCGGCGAGGGCCTTGGTCAGCTCGGTCTTGCCGACGCCCGTGGGGCCGAGGAACATGAACGAGCCGATCGGCCGGTTCGGATCCTGCAACCCGGCCCGGGCGCGCCGGACCGCGGTCGAGACCGCCGCTACCGCCTCGCGCTGGCCGACGACGCGCTTGGCCAAAGCGTCCTCCATGGCGAGCAGCTTCTCGCGCTCGCCCTCCAGCATCTTGTCCACCGGCACGCCGGTCCAGCGGGAGACCACGCCGGCGACGTGAGCAGGCGTGACCGCCTCCTCCATCATGCCGTCGCGGCCGTTCTCCGACTTTGCCTCAATCTCGGCGAGCTGCTTCTCCAGGCCCGGGATTACCCCGTAGGCGAGTTCCCCCGCGCGCTGGTACTGACCCTGGCGCTGGGCCGCGGCCAACTCGTTGCGCGCCTCGTCGAGCTTCTTCTTGAGGCCGGCGGCGGTACCGAGCTTGTCCTTCTCGGCCTTCCACCGGGCGGTGATCGACGCCGAGCGCTCCTCGAGATCGGCCAACTCCTTCTCCAAGCGGACCAGCCGGTCGCGGGAGGCGGAATCGGTCTCCTTCTTGAGCGCCTCGGCCTCGATCTTCAGCCGAACGATCTCGCGGTCGATCGAATCGAGCTCTTCCGGCTTCGAATCGACCTGCATGCGCAGGCGCGAGCCGGCCTCGTCGATCAGGTCGATCGCCTTGTCGGGCAGGAACCGGTCGGTGATGTAGCGGTTCGAGAGCGTCGCCGCCGCCACCAGGGCCGCATCCTGGATGCGCACGCCGTGGTGCTGCTCGTACTTCTCCTTGAGGCCGCGCAGGATCGAGACCGTGTCCTCCACGGTCGGCTCCGACACGAAGACCGGCTGGAAGCGGCGGGCGAGCGCGGCGTCCTTCTCGACGTGCTTACGGTACTCGTCCAGCGTGGTGGCGCCGACGCAGTGCAGCTCGCCGCGGGCGAGCGCGGGCTTGAGCAGGTTCGAGGCATCCATGGCCCCGTCCGCCTTCCCGGCGCCGACCAGCGTGTGCATCTCGTCGATGAACAGGATGATGCCGCCCTCGGCCGCCGTGACCTCGGAGAGCACGCCCTTCAGCCGCTCCTCGAACTCGCCGCGATACTTCGCGCCGGCGATCAGCGAGCCCATGTCGAGGGCGAGCAGGCTCTTGTCCCGCAGGCTCTCGGGCACGTCGCCGTTGACGATGCGCAGGGCCAAGCCCTCGACGATCGCGGTCTTGCCGACGCCGGGCTCGCCGATGAGCACCGGGTTGTTCTTGGTGCGCCGGGACAGAACCTGGATCGTCCGCCGGATCTCCTCGTCGCGGCCGATCACCGGGTCGAGCTTGCCGTCCCGGGCGGCCTCGGTGAGGTCGCGGGCGTATTTCTTCAGGGCGTCGTAGGCGTTCTCGGCCGAGGCGTTGTCGGCGGTGCGGCCCTTGCGGAGCGCGTTGATCGCCCCGTTCAGCGACGCGGGCGTCACGCCCGCCGCCTGGAGCGCGCGGCCGGCCTCGGACTCCTTCTCCACCGCCAGGGCCAGGAGCAGGCGCTCCACCGTGACGTAGGAATCGCCGGCCTTCTTGGCCGCCTGCTCGGCGGTGTCGAACAGGCGCATCAGCTCGCGCGTCGCCTGCGGCGCGGACGCGTTGCCGGACACCTTCGGCTGCTTGGCGAGCCACTGCTCGGTCTGTGCCAGCGCAACCCGCGACTGGCCGCCCGCGCGGTCGATCAGACCGGCGCACAGGCCCTCGGGATCGTCGAGCAGCACCTTGAGCAGATGCCCCGGCTGAAGCTGTGGATGGCCCTCGCGCATGGCGAGGTTCTGCGCTGCCTGGACGAAGCCGCGGGCGCGCTCGGTGTAGAGTTCAAAATTCATGCGTGTCTCACCCTCCCGTGCCGGCATCCGCCGCCCGAGATGGCGCGGCCCTGCCGAAACGTCGCCCCTCCGCACTCTGCCGCAAGGGGCCCCGGCGCCGAAAGCCACCGGTAGGCCCGATGTGGTGTTGTATTTGCGCACCACAAGGGCTCGGGCCTTGCGCGGCACGGCTTTTCCGAGCCACCCTGCGAGCATGCAAGCCGCCCTCGAAATCGGCCTCCTCGGCCTCTACCGCTACCCTGTGAAGGGCCTGAGCCCGGAGCCGCTCGACCGAGCGGAGCTGGAGACCAGCGGCTTCTTCCCGGGGGACCGGCTTTACGCCATCGAGAACGGGCCCTCGGGCTTCAACCCGGTGGCGCCGCGGCACCAACCCAAGACCAAGTACCTGATGCTGATGCGGGACGAGGCTCTGGCCCGCCTGCGCACCTGCTACGACGATGCCACCGCCACGCTCACGGTGGAGCATGCCGGGGAAGCGCTGGCGTTCCGGCTCGACACGGAGGCCGGCCGCGACGGACTCGCCGACCTGATGCGGCGCACCCTGCCGGAAAACCTGCGGGGTGAGCCGAAGGTGCTGGCGGCACCGCCGCAATACCGGTTCACCGATTCGCCCACCGGTTACGTCTCGCTGATCAACCGGGCGAGCGTGGCGGCGGTGGAGGACTATCTCGGCGCACCGGTCGACCCGCTGCGCTTCCGCGGCAACCTGCTGGTCGAGGGGATCGCGCCCTTCGCCGAGTTGGACATGGTCGGCCAGGTGATCGAGGCGCCGAGCGGGCTGCGGCTCAAGATCACCAAGCGCACGGTGCGCTGCGCCGCCACCAACGTCGATCCGGTGAGCGGCGTGCGCGACCACGACATCCCCTGGACCCTCGACGCGCGCCTCGGCCACCGCGACCTTGGAGTCTACGCCGAGGTGATCGCCGGCGGAGCGCTCGCGGTGGGCGATACGCTGCGCGTGGTGGGCTAGGCGCGTCCCTCAGAGCCGCGCGACGTAGGCTGCCAGATCCTGGATGTCGGCGTCGCTCAGACCCTGCGCGACCTCGTTCATCGCCGGGTCGTAGCCTGGCCGGGCGTTCGACTTGTAGGCCGCGAGGGCCCGGGCGAGGTACTCCTCCCGCTGCACCCGGATCCTGGGAATTGCATCCCGGCCGGCCAAGTCGGCGCCGTGACAGGAATTGCACTGGTGCTTTGAGATCAGCGCCTGGGCGCGCGCCACCAGGGCCGGGTCCGCGGCCGTCCCCGACCAAGCGGGGGCCGGAAGGGCCGCGACCGCATCGGCGTAGGTGCGCAGGTCGTCGTCGGAGAAGCCGGTGGCGATGTCGTTCATGGGCTCCGCCGCACGCTGCTTCTCCCGGAACTGGAACAGCTGCGTCACGACGTAGTCCGCCTGCTGGCCGCCCAGCGAGGGCACGCCCTCATTCTCCGAGGTTCCGCCCCCGTGGCAAGCGATGCAGGGGGCGAGACGCTCCTGCATCGCCGCATCGGGCGCAGCCAGCGCCGCACCCGCCAACAGGACCCCGAGGGCCGAGGCAGGCCCCCGGATCAGCCCGATCCTCGCTCCGCGGCGCATCACTGGCCGTAGCTGACACGGTAGATCGCGCCGTTATAGTCGTCCGAGACGAGCAGCGACCCATCCTTGGCGACCAGCACGTCGACCGGGCGGCCGGCATATTTGTTGTCCTGGAGGAAGCCGGTCAGGAACGGCTCCACGGCTGCGACCTTGCCGTCCGGACCCGGCCGCGCGACCACGACGTCGCCGCCGAGCTTGGTCGTGCGGTTCCAAGAACCGTGCCGGGCGATGAAGGCGGCATCCTTGTAGGAATCCGGGAACTGCGCGCCGGTGTAGAACCGCATCCCGAGCGAGGCCGTGTGCGGCCCGAGCAGGCCCGCCGGGGCGGTGAACTCCGTGCAGGAATGGCCCCAGCCGTATTCGGGATCCGTGAACGTGCCCTGGTGGCAGAACGGATAGCCGAAATGCTGCTTGCCCGGCTCCGTGAGCACGTTCAGCTCATCGTTCGGGATGTCCTCGGAGACCCAATCGCGGCCATTGTCCGTAAACCAGAGCTGCTTGGTCTTCGGGTTCCAGTCGAAGCCCACCGTGTTGCGCACCCCGCGGGCGATCACTTCGGCGTTCTTGCCGTCGAGATCGATCCGGCGGATCTGAGCGTGCGTGTCCGGGGGCATCACGATGTTGCCGGGCGCGCCGACCGGAACGTAGAGCTTGTTGTCCGGCCCGATGGCGATGAACTTCCAGCCATGGGCTTCGTCCTTGGGCAGATCATCGTAGACGAGGCTCGGCTTCTCGGAGCCGTCAAGATGGTTGGCGATGTCGTCGTAGCGCCAGATCTTCGACAGCTCGGCGACGTAGAGCGCGCCTTCGTGGAATGCGACACCGTTCGGCCGGTGCAGCCCCGACGCGATCGTCTTGACCTCGCGCTTGCCGTCCGGCCCAGCCTGCGGCAGCACCGCGTAGACCTTGCCGACCGTGCGGGTGCCGACGAACAGCGTGCCGTCCGGCGCTTGCGTCATCGAGCGCGCATTGGCGAGGCCGCTGGCATAGACCTCGACCTTGAAGCCCTCCGGCACCTTCAGCTTGTCGAGCGGCAGCTTGGCGGCGGCCGTCGCCAGGGGCGGCCCCGCGACCGGCGCGAGCTTGGCCGCGTCCCCGCCTTCGGGACGTCCGTAGAGGGCCGAGCCGCGGTCGACCTGCACGCTGGCCGGCGGCGCGGAGCTGGCCTTCGTCTCCTGCGCACGCACTGCGTCCGGGGACGCGGTCCCGAAGCCCAGACAGGCGAGTGCGGCGACGAGTCCGCGGGTCAGAATCGGCTTGGTGACTGGCGTCATGATGTCTCCCGAGATGGCCGGCATCTTGGATCGCCCGGTCCGATCTGCATTCTCTATTCAACGTCTGACCGCGCAATGCGACCCCTTCGACAACCCTGGCGCGACAGCGGGATGCCCCCGTAACGCATCTTTCGCGATCCAGCGCCGCCGGCCGATCCGGGTGCGGTGCCGGCCATCGATGGTCATGGTCGGGTCCACCCGCGAAAACCTTGCGTTTTGGCCGGTGATCTCCGAAAACGCGCGCGTCCGGAACGCTTGAGCTTGGCCGGGGACCGCGGCGCGCGCCGTGGCCAGGCCCACGCAGCGTTCCGATCCGGTTCGAGGACACGGTTCGATGATCGATTACGCGCAGGCGCGGCGGATGATGGTCGACTGCCAGTTGCGGACCTTCGACGTGAACGACAACGCGGTGCTCGACGCGTTCGACACGGTGCCGCGCGAGGCCTTCGTGCCGAAGGGCCGCGAGCCGTTCGCCTATATCGATCAGACCCTGCGGCTCGACGGCGCGAACGGCGAGAGCCGTTGCCTGCCGGCGCCGATGGTGCTGGCCCGGCTGATCCAGGCCCTGAAAATCCGGCCCGGCGCCAAAGCCCTCGATGTCGGCACCGGCACCGGCTACGCCGCCGCCGTGATGGCGGATCTCGGCGCGGATGTGACGGCGCTCGAATCGGTGCCCGACCTCGCCGAGACGGCCCGCGCCAAGCTCGGCACCACGGCGCGGGTGATCGAGGGTCCCCTGCAGGCGGGCGCCCCCAAGGAGGCGCCCTTCGACGTGATCCTGATCAACGGCCGGGTCGAGGTCCGGCCGCAGGCGCTGCTGGACCAGCTCAAGGACGACGGCCGCCTCGCCTGCGTGTTCGGCCCCCACCGCAACGCCAAGGCGACCCTGTTCGTCCGCGCCGGCGACGCCTTCGGCTCCCGCCCGCTGTTCGACGCCTCCCTGCCGCTCCTCGACGCCTTCGCGGCGGAGGTCGGGTTCGCGTTCTGAGCTTTTGGAGACGGGTTTTCCAAGCTCGACCTGATTCTGAACTGCCCGCCTCAGGCTAAGCGCGGGGTTTGCGGCAGCCGGAACCGTCGTTGCGAGCGCATCAGATCAACCTCGGGTAGCGCCCTCGCCCTGAACATCGCGGCCGCTTCGGATCGCTTCGCGACGACGGCGCATGGGCCTGCGCAGCGCAGGGATGACCGGCCCGGACCCGACATCTTCGTCCCCGAGAATCTGGGATGCCCGAAGCAAGCGCCCCTCTGCGGCGCGGCCACCGTATTGCTGCGGCGCACAAGACCGGCGCGTCTGCGGCAGGCGTTGCAACCGTCGGGACGAGGCCGCGACGGCGCACACGCCTCGCCCGGGCCTCGGCACTTCTCCGCCCTTCCCCCTGGACCAGAACTATATAAACCCTCTAATAAGGCAGAACTTGAACGCTAAAATTCGCTGAAACTGCTGGTGAGCCGAATGGGTGCGCGCTTGATGCGGAATAAATGGGTATTCCCAACCGTTGCAGCCTTGGTCGGCCTCGCCACGGTCGCCGGATGTCGGGAGCTGAAGGCGGAAGGCGAGCCGCTGCAGCTCTGTCGGTTCAAGAAGGTCTTCGCCGACGACTTCAACGACTTGAGCGTTTCGAAATCCAACAACGAGCGGGCGCGGTGGTCGGCGCACACGCCCTGGAACGGTGATTTCGGCGATGCACAATTCATCGACCCGATCGACATCTTCGCCGATCCCGAGAAGAACGCGCCGTTCATCGTCAAGGACGGGATCCTGAAGATCCGGGCGCGGAAGCACGACAACGGAAAGTGGACCTCCGGCCTGCTCTCCTCGGCCGATCCCACCACCGCCGGGTTCGCCCTGATGTACGGGTATTTCGAGGCGCGAATGAAGCTCCCGCCCGGTCCCGGTGTGTGGCCCGCCTTCTGGTTGAACGCCAACAAGCCGAAGGACGACAAGACCCCGTCGGTGGAGATCGACGTGCTCGAATATTACGGCCAGTTCCCGGACGGATTCCATTCGGTCTGGCACGTCTGGGACAAGACCGACCCGAAGAAGAACAGCGGCGGCGAGATCATCACCTCGGTCCCGAGCGGCTCGCTGAACGACAACTTCCACACCTACGGGGTGAACGTGACGAAGGAGTGGGTCGTGTTCTACCTCGACCGCCGCGAGATCGGCCGGACGCCGACGCCGCCCGAGCACACCAAGCCCCTGATGATCCTGGTCAATCTCGCCCTCGGCTCCGGCTGGCCGATCGACAAGACTCCCAACCCTTCCGATCTGCTGGTCGACTACGTCTACGCCTTCGCCCCCGACGAGACGAAGCGCGACGCCATCTGCAAGGAGTAAAGCTGATGGCCCGGCGCCGGGCCATCGGATTGAGGACGCGGGGGGAGATTGGATATCCCCTCGCCTGTACGGTGATTCGACGGATATCGCAGGATCAAACAGTGTCCTGACGATCAAATGCCACGAATCATCGTCCTTTTGATTGCATCCGCGGGCACAGACTGAAAATCGCGATTGCCATGCTTCGGACAGGTCGGGCATGCGGGATCGCGACCGGGCTGCACCTCCGCAACGGCGATACGCACGGGTTTCGAGGGCTCAAAAGCATCATGCTCCTTCCCAAAACAGCGGCTGCCCGGATCATTTCCTGCGACGTGTTCGATACGCTGCTCCATCGCGACCACCGGTCGGAACGCCAGCGGTTCAACGAGATCGCGGTGCGCGCCGCGCAGCTTCTCGCCGCCGAGCGGCGGATCGTGCGGCATCCCGGGGCGATCTACGACGCCCGCATCGAGGTCCAGAAGCAGGCCTACCGGGCGCTCGACCTGTCCTGCCCGACGGGAGACGTGCGGTTCGCCGACATGGTCGATGCCATGGGCCGGATCCTGAGCCTCGATGCGGAGGCGGCGGAGATCCTGCATCGAGCCGAGATCGCGGTCGAGATCGCCCAGCTGAAGGCGAATACGCCGCTCCTGACCTGGCTGGCCGAGCAGGCGCGGGCGGGATGCCGGATCATCGCCGTGAGCGACACCTATCATCGCGGCGAGACGATCGCCCAGTTGCTCGCCGCGCGCGCGCCCGATCATCCCGTCGCCCACATCTATGCCAGCGCCGACCACAACGCGACCAAGCGGACAGGCGCCCTGTTCGGAGTCGTGCTGCGCCAGGAGGGCGTCGCAGCCACCGACATCCTGCATATCGGCGACGACACCACCGCCGACGTGACGATGGCCCAGGCCGCGGGGTTGCGCTCCCTGCAGGTCCTGCGGCCGAAGCATCTCGTGTTCCGGCGCCGGGCCGATGCCTTGCGCGCCCGCGCCCTGCACGGGCTCCGGATCCGGGCGGCGCACGCGCCGCGCGCGGGTGCGCCGGCGTGACGGCGCCCGATACCGGCCCGCTCGACGCGGAGACGTTCGGGCGCAGCGCGCTGGGGCCCATCCTGGCGGAGTTCTGCCTCCGCCTCTGGCTGTTCGAGCGCTTCCTCCAGGGCGACGATGCCGTCCTCCTGTTCTGCGCCCGGGGCGGCCTGCGGATGCGGCTGGCCTACGAGCACTTCCTGGCGCGGACCGGCCTGCCGCAACGCTTGCCCCGCGCGGATCTGATGGTGTCGCGTCTTGTCGCGGCCCGAACCGCCTTCGACCCGCCGAGCCCGGGGGTCCTGTCCGAGCTGGAGCGCGAGTTCAGCGGCCAGTCGATGGCCGAGATCGCCGCCGCCCTGTCGCAACGCGACGACCTCGACCTGCCGCCCCCCTGGCATGCGCCGTTCGAGGCAACACGCTTCACCACCCTGCTGGCCGGCACCGAGCCCGGCGTGGTGATCCTCCGCCAAGCGGTCGCCGAGCAGGATGGCCTGTTCCGCACCCATCTGACGGCCTGCACCGGCGCGCGTTGCCACGGAATCCTGGTCGATACCGGGCTGTACGGCAGCACGGTGCGGATCCTGCAAGAGGGCATTCCAGATCGGCAATGGTCCGGGCTTCAATTCGCCCGCTGCAATTACAAGCGGCTTCCGACGCCGCATTTCGCGCGCACGTTGGGCCTCAGCGTCGAGAGCGACGGCTACAAGCCCTGGGAGGTTCGGACCTCGGCGCTCCGCTTCTGGCAGTTGATCGAGTCCTGCCTCGAGCCGGAGCTGTCCAGCGTGCGAACCTTCACGGCCTCAGCCGATGGCGGGCCGCCGCGCGCCAATCTCCAGGTCCCGGGGTGGGAGAGCCGCATCGCGCCGGAGCAGCCGGGCCTGTTCACCGGCGTCCTCGCTTACATCGATGGCCTCACCCCGGAGACACTCCACCGGGTCCCGGAGGATGCGGCCCGTGCCTGGCAGCACCTCAAGGAGGCCGTGGTCTGGCCGAGCGAGCAGGCGGTGGCGACCTTGAGCCTCGGGCACCGATCCCGGGACTTCGGACGGACCGAACTCCGAGCGCAATTTGCCGGAGCGGGCAGCACCAGCCCTTTGAAGCAGATCCGCGAAAGCCTCTGGCGCGAGGGCGCGGTCGTGCGCAGCTTCCCGCGGGGCGGCCGCCTGGCGCTCCCGCTCATCGAACTGATCTATGCCGCGCGGGCGCTGCGCTCGGAGATGCGGGCCCTGCGTCGGCGCGGCCGGGCGACCTGAGAGATTCGCCGTCAGAGGGAACCGGCGACCGCCGTCCTGGCCCGGGCTGAAATCGCTGCGCAGAACACGGATATAAGTACTGATCCGGATGTAGTTCATCTCTCTGCGCCGCTACAGATTCCGAGCAGCTGATCCATCCGCTCGCTTGGCTCGCCGGCCCGCGAGGTGGGCTCGGCTCGACAGCATCGCCCACGATTGTTGTCGTCCGGATAGCGCGCCAGAATTGCTCGTTCAGTAAATTACGTACTGATCCGGCTTAACGATCTTGCCGTTAAGCGGTTGATATTTCGATTGAATGATTGCGCCAACGGGCATCAGAGCTACAAAATCCGATGCGCAGTGAAATTATATCGACTGCCAAAACGTTAATGACCGGATGAACGCAGTTCCCCGTCATACGGATGCCAGGGACGTATTACCATGTTAGAAATATATCAGACCGAGACCTACGCGGAGAACAATCCGAGTTGGCACGAGGAAGACGCGCCCTGGAAAGCGAAGCAGATCGCACAGATCATCAATAAGAACGCGATCACGTTCGATCGGCTCTGTGAGGTCGGCTGCGGAACCGGGGAGATCCTTCTCAACCTGGAGCGGTCCTTCGATTTCTCAAAGGGTTACGGCTACGAGGTCTCCCCGCACGCCTATCAACGGGCCAGGAGGAAGCAGACCAGCCGGACCAAATTCTATCTCGAAAGCGTGTTCGACGCCGCGGCATCGCCGTTCGACCTGATGCTGGTGATCGACGTCATCGAGCACGTCGAGGATTATATCGGCTTCGCCGAAAAATTGCGCCCCCTCGCCAAGTACAAGATCTTCCACATCCCGCTCGATCTGTCGGTGCAGTCGCTGTTACGGGAACGGCCGATCATGAATCTCCGGAAAAGCGTCGGGCATTTACACTACTTCTTCAAGGAATCGGCGCTCGCGACCTTGAGGGATTGCGGATACACGATCATCGACCACGCCTACACGGCTGGACGCCTCGAACTGCCCAATCAGGCCACGTCGAGCCGGCTCATGAAAATCCCGCGCCGGGCCCTGTTCGCGCTGAACCAGGACCTCACCGTGCGGATCCTCGGCGGCTATTCCCTGCTGGTGCTGGCCGAGTGAGCTAGGCCGACCGCGACCCGGACGATCCTCGGCCGCAGGGGTCGCGCCGCAGCCGCGCCGTGCAGATGCGCGACGTCCATTTCTTGTACACGGCCTGGAGATAGCGTAAGGATCGTTTCCTCAAGGAGTGTTTACTATTAATAGTGCCGCGATTGTGCAAAACGGGTTGTAGCAGTTGAAACGGAAGCGGCGGCTTGAGAGGGTGTCATTGAACACCTCAAATACTCAGAAGCATTGCCGCTCATGTCGGTTCAATTCAAAAATTATAGTTCGAATATCGACAGGAGTATATCGTTAGTATGACGGCGGCTGAATCGTTCGGGATCAATGGTCGCTTCCTGACGCAACCGATGACCGGCGTTCAGCGCTACGCATGGAACGTGACCCGGGCGATGAGCCAGGCCGTGGCCGCGCGCGGGGCCACGATTCCTCTGCTGGCACCGCCCGGCGCCCAGGATCCCGGCTTCGCCGGGACGCCGCTCAAAGTCATCGGCCGCTCGGGCGGCCATGCCTGGGAGCAGGTCGTCCTGCCGCGGGCCTGGCCGGGCCGGTTGCTCAACCTCTGCAACACCGCGCCCGCCCTCAGGGCGGACCAAGTCGTCTGCATCCACGACGCGAACGTCTTCCTCGAACCGGAGAGCTACAGCGCCTCATTTCGCGCCTTCTACAAGACGCTCCAGCCCTTGCTGGCGCGGCGCGCGGCGCGGATCGCCACCGTCTCGAGCTTCTCGGCTGGGCAGATCGCGCAGCACCTGTCGGTGAAGGCGTCCGACATCCTCGTCCTGCCCAACGGTCACGAGCACGTCCACGCCTGGGACCCGGACCAGGCGACCCGGGCGCCGTCGGCGCTGCGCCGCAATCCGGACGGCACCGAGCGCCCGTTCGTGCTGGCGCTCGGCTCGCGCGCGCGCCACAAGAATCTCGGCCTGCTGCTCGGCTTGGCGCGCGAGTTCGCGAGCCTCGGTGTCGACCTGATCATCGCCGGCGGCCAAGCGGGCATCTTCGCGGCGGAAGAGCTGCAGCGCAGCGACAACGTCCAGCATCTCGGCTTCGTCACCGATCACGATCTCGCCTACCTGCTCGAACGTGCCCTGTGCCTGGCCTTTCCGTCGCTGACCGAGGGCTTTGGCCTGCCGGCGCTGGAGGCGATGGCCCGGGGCTGCCCGGTCATCTCGACCGATCGCGCCAGCCTGCCGGAGATCTGCGGCACCGCCGCGCTCTTGGCGCCCCCCGACCAGCCAGACCTCTGGCTGGCGCATGTCCGGGCGTTGCTGGCGAGCGCCACGCTTCGGGAAGACCTGATCGGCCGCGGCCGCATTCAGGCGGCCCGGTTTTCCTGGACCGAGACTGCGCAGGGCTACCTGGATGTGATGCGCTCGCCTGGGCGGCGGGATGCCGGGCGCCCGCGCACCGCGTCGACGCCGCCCAGCATCGCCGTGGTCATCGCGACCCTGGGGCGCCCGGAGGTCGTGGCGCAGACGCTGCGGCGCATTCTCGATCGGCAGACCTACAAGCCCGCCGCCGTAATCATCTCATGCATCAAGCCGGAGGATGCCGGCGACGCGGCCGGCTGGGGCGACGTCACGGTGCTGACCGGCCGCCCCGGTCTTGCGGCACAGCGCAACACGGCGCTGGCCGCCCTGCCCGACGGAGTCGAGATCGTCGCCTTCTTCGACGATGATTTTGTGCCCGAGCCCAATTGGCTCGAAGTCGCGGCTCGGACATTCCGCGACGAGGCGGACATCGTCGGCTTCACGGGCGACGTGCTGGCGGACGGCATCAAGGGCCCCGGTCTGAGCTTCGCCGAGGTCGATCGCCTCCTCGCGGCGACCGGGCCGGTCGAACCGACGCCGCTGATCGAGCCGTTCAGCCCCTACGGTTGCAACATGGCGTTCCGGCGCTCCGCCATCGGGACCCTGCGGTTCGACGAGCGCCTGGTCCTGTATGGCTGGCTGGAGGATCGCGATTTCGGCGCAGCCCTGAGAGCCAAGGGCGGACGGCTCGTGAAATGCATGGCGGCGCGCGGCGTCCATATGGGCGTCAAGGGCGGGCGGATCGCCGGCGATCGGCTCGGCTATTCGCAGGTGGTTAATCCCCTGTACATGCTGCGTAAGGGAACGATGACTTACGCTCAGGTGCTGGATCATTTATTTCGGAATTTCACTAGCAATCTGGCGCGATCGGCTGTCCCGGAACCGTTCATCGATCGGCGCGGTCGTTTACGGGGCAATCTACGGGGCGCGGCCGACGCCCTCCTGGGACGGCTCGAACCCGAGCGGGCCCTGCAGATCCGACCGAAAGCCGTGAGATGACCGTGCACAATCAAAATCGGATCGCGCCGGAGCGGCCGCAGGCGGTCTGGCCGTTCCCGGAGGCGACCTCCGTGGGCGTGCCGGACGGTCCCCTGGCGGTGATCTCGGCCGCCCTGAAGGCGGCCAAGCGCCACAAGTTCGTCGTGGCCCTGTGGATCCTGTTCTGCGTCGGCGTCGCCCTGCTCTACGCGATGACCGCCACGCCGCTCTTCACGGCGACCGCGACGCTGCTCCTGGAGCCGCGCCGCCAGGCCGGTTCGGGGTCGCCGGAAGGCTCGCTGGCGCCGAGCCTTGATGTCGGCCGGGCCGAGAGCGAACTCCAGGTCCTGCGCTCCGAGCGTCTCCTGTCCAACGTGTTCAACAGCCTCGGGCTCGCGAACAATCCCGAATTCGGCACGCCGCCCTCCGGCAAGGCCGAGACGCGGCGCTTGAGCCTCAAATCCCTGCTCGGCATTCCGGAACCGCCGCCGCCGAGCCCCGAGGTCGTGCAGCAGCGGCAGTTCGAGACCTTCGCGCAGCAATTCACCGTGCGCCGGGTCGGCCAATCCTACGTCGTGGAGGTCGCCTACACCTCCCCGAACCCCGACTTGGCGCGACGGGTCGCGAACGCGGCCGTCTCGGCCTACCTCTGGCAATCGATCGCCGCGAAGGCCGATGCCGCCAAGAACGGCGCGGAGTTCCTGCAGGGCCGCGTCAACGCCTTGTCGTCGCAGGCGCGGTCTGCGGCGGCCGCGGTTTCCAGTGGAAGCCTGCCCGACGCGCCGACGCCGGATGCCGATGCCCGCGTGATCGGCGCGGCGCTCCAACCCCTCACGCCGTCGGCGCCCCGCAAGACGCTGATCCTCGGCCTCGGCCTGACGGTGGGTCTCGTCGGCGGACTTTTGGCCGTCGCCCTTCGGCAAGCCCTGGATCGACGGATCCGGACGCCGCAGGATCTCGTCCAGCGCGTCGGCGTTCCCTGCCTCGCCGTCATGCCCGACGTCTCGCGCAAGAGCGTCGCCGGCCGTCGCGGCCCGAGCGACCTGAGATCCGCGACGACCCTGTGGCTCGGCAACAGCGGCTTCGCCTCCGGCATCCGTGACCTGCGGACCTCGATCCAGCTCGCCCTGTCGAGCCGCCCCGGCGAAGCCGAGACCGTCGTCGCCCTGGTCGGCTGCACGGCGAATTCCGGCACCTCGCTGATCGGGCTGAACTTGGCCCGGATCATCCAGGAGAGCGGGCGCCCGGTGACGATGATCGACGCCGACGTGCACGGGTCCGCGCCGCGGTCACTGACCTACGATTTCGACACCTGGGAAGGGACCTGCCTGGCGGATCTGATCGAGGATCCCGCCCGCATTCCCGGCGCCAAGCTCCTCGATTACGGCGGGATCGCGGTACTGCCCGCACGCCTGCCCAACACGGCTGTCAACAGCCGCGTCTACCTCGGTGCGCCGTCCTTCCACAAGGTGATCGAGCACATGCGGCAGACGGGCTACGTCATCCTCGACCTGCCGCCCCTCTCGGTCTCGGCCGAGACGCGGGCCGCCGCGCGGCGGGCCGATGCGGTGGTCATCGTGGCCGAAGCCGGACGCACGACCGTCGACGAATTGTCCGACGCCGTGAACGGGTTGCGGAGCGCCGGCGCCAGCGTCATCGGCGCCATCCTCAATCGCGTCTGATTGCCCGCTGCACGTCGTGCTCATGCTCCGACGCGCCTTCCTGGGCCGAGCCGGCCTCCGGCTCGACGGAAGACCTGCGACGGTCCGAGCGAAGCCGCGCCGGCGTGGCAGTCTTGCGGGGATTGCCGCTCCTGCAAACCATCCTTCGGAGTATCGTTGATGCCAGCCGCGACCGGTCGAAAGATCAGAGTCCTCTATTGCCAGCCCGGCACCAGCGTCTTTGCGGGCATCGAACGGGTCAATGACGAGATCTGCACGGAGCTGGCCAAGACCTACGGCGACGCATTCGACGTCGATGTCCTGCTGGTGTCCGAGCACCGCAATTATCCGTCCACCCCGCGGGCCTACAACATCGTCAGGCGCGCGGTCTCGTCACGCCTGGGTCTCATGCGGGCGTTCCGCAGCGTCGTCCGGGACAAGCGCTACGATCTCGTCGTGGTCCCGCAGATCGATCCAACGGTGATCTTCTGGTTTGCGCGACTGGGCTTGAAGCGGCCTATCGCGATGCACCTGCACGGAAATCCGCGCCGGGAGAACGGGCATCTCAAGGCGAAGATCCTGTTCTTCCTCCTCCGGCATCTCGTCCTGCGACAGGTGACGGTGGTGTTCGGCACCTCGCCCCGGCAGCTCCGAGCCTTCACCGAGGATTTCGACTGCCGCAGGCCGACCGTCTGGGTGCCGAACCCGGTCCGGAAATTCGAGCCTCCGGCAGCCGAGGAGAAGCCGCCGGCCGGCTTGGTGACGTTCGTCAATGTCGGACGCTACGACTACCAGAAGGGCCAGGACCTCCTGATCGACGCGTTCGCCCGGCTCTACGAGCGGCGCCAGGACATAAGGCTGCGGCTCGTCGGCCATGGGGCCGACGAGCCCGCCCTGTCCGATCGGATCCGACGCCTCGGCCTGTCGGAGGTGGTCAAGCTCGAATTCCATCCGGATAACCCGCAGCGGGCATTGTATGCCAGCGACGTGTTCGTCGCCACGTCGCGATGGGAGGGCTGGTCGCTGGCGATCTGCGAAGCGCTCCGGTGCGGGCTCCCGGTCATCTCGACCGATTGCGAGTTCGGACCCAGCGACATCCTGGTCGACCGCCGCCTGGGGCAGCTGGTCCCGTCGAACGACGAAGCCGCGCTGGTGGAGGCCATGAACCACTACTGCGACCATATCGCCGAAGAGAAGACGTTTGCCGACTTCCGACGGCACAACATCGAGCAGTACAGCGTCGAGAACACGGCAAAAATTCACGCCGAAGCCATCCGGCGAGCTGTCGGAGCCGATTTGGCCGCGTGAACGCGCCGTCATCGAGAACGCAGCGAAAGCGACCGGCTCCCTTGCGCGCCGGTCGCGGCCCCGTCCGACCCTGGCCCGATCGCTACCGCAGCGCGGATCGCATCGATGCCAGGGCGAGAGGGTCGGAGACGAGCCCTGCGGACTGCGCGGTGGGGAGCCGCTCGCGTTCCGGCCAGGCAGATGCGACCCCGGCGAAGACGTAGAACAGCAGGCTCTGGTCGACCGTAGGCCCGGCAATGATACTCCCGGTCAGCAGGGACAAGCAGGCAAGACGAGACGCTGCGCGCACGTCGCTCGAATAGCTCCGGGGCTCGCCCCGGCGGACGCCGAACACGGTCGCGAGGAACAACAGGTAGAAGACCGCGCCCGGAACGCCGACATTCGACAACACCGCCAGCGGAAAGCTGGAGGTCCGGTTCGTCCCGAGGCCGACCCCGAGGCCCCGTGAGTCGAAGAAATTCTGCCAGGCGAGCGTGTTCCAGTACGAGCGCTGGACGCCCGAATCTGTCTGCGCCTTGCTCAAGATCAGCGTGTCGACATACTCGTAGATCCTCTCCGCCACGCCTTCGGTGACCAGCACGAGCAGCACGATCAGGCAGAGAACCAGCGGACCGAGGACGACCGTCGCGGCGCTGAAGCGATCTTGCGGGCGCATGCTGCACCGCTGCACGGCCGTGACGTAGAGGAGTCCCAGGACGACCACCGAGCCGACCAGCCCGGTCGATGACGTCGAGATCACCACGAACAGCAGCGACAGCAGGGCCAAGGACCCGGTGACGAGGGGATTGCGTCCGCAGAGCCACAGCATGCCGGTGAACCCGAGCGCCCCCAGCGTCATGCTGGCGAAGGCCGAGGCCTCCGGCCAGGAGCCGATGATCCGCCGCATCGTGCCGATGGTCTCCTCATCGTGGAACGTGTACTGGGCGTTCCGGATGAATTGCAGCGCCTCCTGGGTGCCGGTCGCGCTCGTGAGCAGGTCGAGGATGCCGAAGCCGATATTGGTGGCTGCGTAGGCGGTCAGCGCGGTGGCAAGCGTCGCAAGACCCCGTTGCGTCGACCCGACGGTCGCGATCATGAGGAAGCAGACGAGGTCGCCGATCAGATAGATTGGCTGGGTCAGGTTGCTGGAGACCGGTCCCAGCGGCACGGCGCCGTCATAGGTGCTCAGATGCGTCGAAGTGCCGAGCGGGATGATGTAGGTCGCATCGGCGAACAGACGCGGCATGACATAGCTGCTCAGCACGCCGTACAGGACCAGACAGAGCAGCCAGAAGCCGGGCTCGGTGATCTTGAGCGCCTCCAGCATCGTGATGGAGGTCTTGCGCCAGAACAGCGTCGAGATGGCCAGGAAGACGAGAAACAGGTGTGCCGGCTGAACGTTGGCACCGCCGAGCAGCAGCGCGGCGGCTGACCCGAGCGTGCAGAACACGACGAACGCCACCACCGTCGATCGGGTGCCGAACAACAGGCAGAACAGCCCGACAACGATCGTGATGGCGCCGATCGGCTCGAAGCTCATGATCCGCTTGCCTCGAGGTCAAGACCGATAATTTGGCCGAGGATCGCGTCTTCCCGCGAGCGAACCGGCATCGCGTCCTACCGATCCGTACTTTCCGCGGCGCGACGCACGGCCTCTGCGGAGGCCGGCCCGGTGCGATTGGCGTTGCCGCCCTCGGGCGGGCGGCGCGGCCCGGAGACTTGCGGCGCCTCCCCGGACCGACCGCTCGGGTTCCGGACGAGGGTGACCCGGACGACATCGCCGGGCTCCACCTGGGCATCCTCCTGCGCGAACCAGGTGCTGGACCGGTCGCCGACCCTGCGGGTCACCTCGTAGCGCGGGATCAGCATCTCGCCGCCCTCCTCGCCGCTGCCGAGCATCTGCGACTCGGCATCCGCCGAGAGCCGCCCGGCGGTCAGCGTCTTCTCGTCGTTCTGCCCGAGCTTGAGGCGCGTCTCCGCCGCATCGGCCAGGGCGTCGCGGCGGAACCGGGACCGGAGCTCGATGATGTCGCGCTCGGCCCGCGTCAGGCTCTGCTGAGCGCGCAGCGTCGCGACCTGAACGTCCAGCCTGTTGCTCTCGAACGCGGCTTGGCTCTGCTCGGCGGCGAGCTTGCGCGGCGTGATCGTGAGTCCCTTGGCGACGAGGTCGTTGACGAGGTTCAATTCACCCCGGCTCAGCTCGATCTGGCGATCGAGGGATTTAGCCTTGTTCTCCAGGGCGCTGATCTCGGCGCGGAAACTGACGATGGATTGCTCGATCGCGGCGATCTCCGCCTTGACCGCGTTGCGCCGCGTCTCGAACAGGAGCTGCTCGCCGCGCATGGCCTGATCGGCCCGCGCCTTGTCGGGGGCTGCTTTCAGATCCTCGCCGAAACTGACGGACTCCGCACCGGCGATCTCCGCGTCCAGCCGCGCCTGCTTGGCGGCCAGCGCGATCCGCTCTGTGACGAGCGTGCGCAACTCGCCGCGCGTCGTCACGATCTCACGCCGGATCATCCGCGGATCCAACCCGCGCATGAGCCCCTCCGCGGTGCTGACCGCCTGGAGAACGGTCAGGCTGGGCTGATATTCGAACTTGCCCGGCCGCTGGACCGCACCGGTGATATAATACGGCCGGTATCTGGCGACCTCGACCGAAGCCGCCGGCGTTTCCGCGAGATCGGCCGCCTGTTTCAGCGAGGTTCCGATCGCCTCGGCCAGATCGGTCGGGGTCCCGCCGGCCGCCTTGATCTGGCCGATCAGAGGCATCGACACCGTGCCATCCGCGGCCACGGAGAACTCTCCGTTCAACGCGGTCCACGAATACGCCTCGCCAGTGTTGCGCCGCAGATCGTAGACGCGAATAGTCAACCGATCCTGCGGGCCGAGCAGGTATCGGCCCGGGGCTTCGGCAGCCGGTGCTGCGAGAACGCTGGCAACCACGAACACGCAAGACGCAGCGATCTGCCGCCAATACATCCAAGTCTCCCAAACCGAAACCGGCTTCCGGCAAAATACTTCGGCCAACAACCTCTATTAGGGCGCCGAGCCGCACTGCGTCGCAGGATGTTACTGTATACGATATCAGGCCGCACTCAACCCGCTCGGCAGTTTACGCCACGCTCGAACCGGCCGATCACGCTGAAAACCCGATGCCATGGCAAACAAACACATGCCGATCCCAGGCATCCGGAGACAGCACATCCCTGCCGGACGCCTGTCGCGATCGCGATTGATCCCGCCAGGTCATTGTCGCAGGGAGCGCACGCGAAAGCCGCACATGTGCATCGACGCGGCATAGACGAGCGCACCACAGAGGGTCATGGCGGCGAGCGGCGCGAGCGCCCCGATCTCGACCCGTCGCAACGCTTCCTCCAAGGCGAAGACCGAGGCCGCCATGACGATGCAAGACAGGCCGACCTGCCAGAGATTGCCCAACTGCACCGCGATACTGACGCCGATCACACGGCGCGCATAAACGGCGCTGACCAGCAGATGGATGACCGCGGCCAGGACTCGCGCATACAGCATCAGCAGCAGACCGCCCGTATAGAACGCCACCGTCATCAACGGGATCTTCACCGCGGCTTCGAACATGTTGATTTTCAACAACAGGTTCGGCTCGTCGACCGCGAGGCACAGTGAATAGACCGGCTGGTAATAGGCGGTGAACATGATCGCCAGAGACAGCCACCGCAAGTATACCGCCGCGGAACTCCATTGGCTGCCGAGGATGACATTGACGATCTGGTCCGATGTCAGCGCGATTCCGATCCCGGCCGGCAATGCGATGAACATCGTCAGGCGGGCCGCCTTCAGGAACGAGAGGCTCAGACGCCTCCGGTCGTCGGCCATGGTGGCGAAAGCGGCCATGACCGGGCGCATGGCCGGACCGATCAGGCTCTGGGTCGGCATGACCGAGAAGTCGCTGGCCAGGCTGTACCGGCCCAGAACCGACTTCTCGACGTTGTACCCCAGGAACACGCGGTCGTATTGCCAGCTGAACGCGGTCAGAATCTGCGCCGAGGTGAACCAGCCCGTGAACGCCGAGAAGTCGCGCAGCTTTTCCAGGGAGAGCTTCGGCGCGTACGGGGCCAGCACGTAGGACAGGATCGTGGGTATCCAGGCCGATATGACGGGATTGATCACGAGCGCCCAGTATCCGCCCCCCGCATACAGCGTCGCCACGGAAATCAGCGCGGCGATGATCTTTCCGGAGAAGTCCGTGACGAAGGAGACGCGGAAATCGAGATCGCGGTAGAAATGCACCATCGCGGGGCTGGCGAGGCTCCGCGCGATCGGTGCCAGCGCGAGGAACAGGATGAGCGCGACGAGACGTGAATCGTCGTAGATATGCGCGACCGGCCAGGCGGCGAGCATCATCAGAACCGCGACCACGCTGCCCCGCAGCAGGCCGAGGGTGAAGGCGGTGTCCAGATGCGATCGCTCGATCCTCGGGAGGCGCATCAGAGCCTGCACCAGCGGCACTTCGAGAATCATCTCGACGATCGAGATCAGCGACACCGCGATGGCCGTGAGGCCGAAATCCGCCGGCGTCAGAATCCGGGCGAGGACGAGCAACGTTACGAGGTCGATCATGCGCGCGGACGTCCGGGCCGCGACGCTCCAGCCGGCACCGCGTAACGTCTTGAGGGTGAGCATAAACCGATCCTGCGGGGAACGACATTGAGCGGGATCGCGGCCGGCGCGAAACGTGCTGCTTCTATCGATGATATTGGACCCGGATAAGGGCAATATGGCGATGATAAGCTCAGTCCGGCCTAATTACCGGACCTGCGACACGACGCCATGCTGACTGCGTCTCCACGACCGTGCCGGTTGCGCCGCGCTCACGCCGCGGACGGCTTGGCCCTGGATCCGGTGGCGCGGTCATAGACCGCGATGACCTCGCGCGCCACGCGCTCGATCCGCAGGTTGTCGATCGCGATCTGGCTGTGAGCGCGCCACGCCTGCAGCAGGTCCGGATCGGTCACCAGCATCCGGAGCGCATCCGCGATCTTGTCGGGCGCGTTCGGCGGCACGAGTATCCCGGACCGTCCCTGATCGAGAAGCTCCGGAATCCCGTCGACCTGCGTGGCGATCACCGCGCAGCCGGCCTCCCGGGCCTCCGAGAGCACCAGGGGCGCCGGATCGGCATGGGAGGGCAGGACGAAGATGTCGGCGCCCAGCATCCACGGATAGGGGTCGTCCTGCGGGCCGGCGAAGGTGATCGCGGCCGCGGAGGCCATCTCCCGGGCCATCTGGGCATAGCTATCCTGTGTCGGGCCGCCGCCGACCACGTAGAGGCGCACGGCCGGGTGCTGCGCGTGCACCGCGTCGAACGCCTGGAGGAGATCGGGCAAGCCTTTGCGCGGATGGAGCCCGCCCACGAACACGATCGCGGGGTGGTCGAGCGCTTTCGGAACCTCGCAGCGATCGGCCATCCGTGCGGAGCCGATGGTCCCGTTCAGCACCACGTCGATGCGCGAGGCCGAAATGCCGCGCTTCTGCATGGACTTCGCCACGGCGGCGCTCACCGCGATGACGCGGTCGCCGAGCCCCATCAGGATCGCGCCCCTCTCGAACTCGTTGTGCACGGTGGTGATCAGCCTGACACCGGCCAGCTTGCAGGCCGGCCAGGCGAGGACGGTGCTCGTCATCATGTGCGCGTGGACGACATCCGGCCGCCACCGCTTGAGCAGCCCCTTAAGCCCGACCATGGATCTCAGAATCCGACCGGGGCGGCGCTCGTGATCGACGATGAAGCTCTCGATGCCGTTCTCCTGAAGCAAGGCGTCGAATTCACCGCCCTGGCTCGCGATGGCGACGGTGTGGCCGAGCTTGGCCTGCGCGCAGGCGAGATCGACGGCTGCATGAACATGGCCGTTCATGCGGCGCGTGTGGTTGAGAAGATGCAGAACTCGCACGTTACACCAACGCTCACTTCGTCCGAGAGCCGCCCAACTTGACATCCGACACGTCGGAACCTTGGCCGGTGAGGTCAGATCCTAATCAACGCAGAAGGTCAATACAAATTGTCTGAAACAATTTGACTACGTATTGTGGGGTTATTCACGGGATAAATGGAAATTTGAGCGATTCTCGGACGCCTGCGATTCTAGTGCGAGGCATTATTTGCACGCAGAAATTGTCGCACCGACCGTCGCCCGACGGAGAACCGGAGCGCGAGAAGGGCCTGTGCTTGGTGCAGGGGCGCCAGGAACATCGCCACGGAGAACAGCGTGTTCGCGATCTTCCATTTCCACGGGCGCGGCTCCGTCAGAATAGCGCGGAGCAATTGCAGGAAGGACCCTGGCCGATATCGGGAGCCTCGAACGAGCGTGGCGGAGAAATCCATAAGCCGAAAGTAGTAGGTCCGCTGGGCTGCGATCAGAGCCGCCTCGGGCCGCAGGTGCCGGACCAGTTCGCGCAGATGCGCCAAGCGCAACTCGAAGCGCCGGAGATCACGCTCGAAGGTCGCGGCCTGCGGGGCACGCCCGACCCCCGAATCATTTCGTCCATGGACACGGTACAGGCCGAGGCTGTCGGCGATGCTGACCACATCGCCCATGAACGGCGCGATGAGCAGGATGACGCCATCGACCGCGCGATCATAGTCGCACTGGTGCAGGATCTCGCAGACATCCCGCCGGAACACGTTCCCCGAGGTCGGCGGCGTCTGGTAGACGCCCGAGCGCAGGATCTCGTCGACGACCCTGTCCTGGCTGCGGAAGGCTTCGAGCGCCGGGTAGCGCTCGACGATGACGTGCCCGGTCGCATCGACGCAGGTCAGGCAGAACTGGACCTTCGCGACCCCGGGATCGAGCATCGGGCGGATCCGGTCGAGCGCGCCGGGCAGCAACTCGTCATCCGCATCCAGGAACAGGACGAACGGCGCGCGCGTCCGGCCGAGACCGTACAGGCATGCCGACCGTTGCCCACTGTTGGCGATCCGATAAGCGCGAACGCCCGTCTGCTGGATGACCTCCCAGGACCGGTCCGTCGATCCGTCGTCGATCACCACGAGTTCGCAATCGGCCGCGTTCTGGCCGACGACGCTCTGGATCGCCCGGCCCACGTAGGTTTCATAATTGAAACACGTGATGACGACGGCGATTCTCGGCTCCCTCTCCACGACTGACGCCCACTCCGTTTCGCGCTCCCGCAGATCAGGCTCGCTCGCGGACGCCTCACGCCGCGCGGCTTCGAGCCCATATCCGGAGCGGAAGCCCGTTCGCGAAGGAAAGCAGGCCCCACCAAGACTCGGAGCCGCACGCGCGCAACGCGCCCGGGGACGGCTCTCAAGTCGCGATGTATCCCCATCGGCCGATAAAATCCACTCGTGCCGACGGCATATACAGTGACTGGATTGCTGAATTCACATCCTTTGCTCTGATGACGCAGGCTCTCAATTTTTCGTGTCAGGCAATTCCAAGCTTACGGTTGAGCATAACTGTGCGCTCTCAACCACCCCAACACGCGAGTCCGAGATGGCGGCAGCCCTGTCCCGTGACGGCTGTTCGGCGTCAGGGGGTTTCCGGCTCGGGCCTGCGCCGGAGATGCGCTTCGGCGTTCTGGGTGGAGACGCGAGCGGTCGGCTGATAATCGAACCCGCCCTGCCGCCCGAACGACTCGACCCCGAAATCGCGCAGTCGCGTCAGCGCCAAAGCGACGCGTTCCTGTGCCCGGTTGACGTAGATCGGATAGGCATTCGGAACGAAGCGGGCGCCCTCCAGCTTCAGGTCGCCGTCGAACAGATGATTGCGCGCGACATGCGACCGGAAATCCCGCTCCGCAATCTCCAGACTGTTCCCCGCTTGGGAAGCGATGACTTCCACGCCAAAATAGTCGCGCCCCTCGGCTTTGCCGTAGAAGTCGGAATACATCGTCAGACGTTTCCAAAACCCATCATGTGAGAAGTTGTACAGGACCGAGCAATCGAAGCCCGTCCTGCCGGAGAAGCTGAAAAACAGGCTGATCAGCGTCACGGACGACAGGGTTTCATCGGTATCCAGCTCACAGATATCGAGGGCCCGGTTGATCGGAATCGTCGACACGACCCGCTCGGCGGTCAAGGTCCGTCCAGCGGCGTCGAAATGGAATGTCGACCCGACTTTTCGGATCCGCGAGACCTCGCAACCGAGCCGGAAAACCGTGCCCTGTCCGCGCAGTTTCTCGGCAGCAACCGCATACAGATCGTCAAAGCCGGATCGCGGCCGGGCGAGTTGTCGATTGGTGGGCGCGGCCGCTTTGTGCGGGCGCAGGTGCCGAAGCATCGCCCTCACGGAGGAGCGCTCCTTGATCCAGAGCATCCGTTTTTCGGCAAAATCGAGATCGACCTTCTCGGCGGCGATGCCGAAGAAGCGCGTCATGTAACTTTCCAGACCCGACCTTTTCAACATGTAGTCGCCGATCCAGTACCGGGCGAAATCGCGCGCATTCCGGATCTTGGAGCGGAATATTCTCGAGTACAGGAGGGAAGATCCGATCCTGACGCAGCCCCACACGCCGGAGCGCAGGATGTCGTCTCTGATAGACAGAGGATAGCCTGCAACGGCGCCTTGCGGCGTCAGCTTCCCCCAGGTCGGGTGGATGGGAACGTAAAGGGGCAGCATCTCCGGAAAATGCGCCAGCAACGGTGAGTCGTCCTGAAATATAAGACTTCCGATGTCGAACGTGTACGGGCCGATCGTACAATCGATATGATTGCCGCCGTACTTCTCGAATTCATCGATGACGAGGACGTGCCGGTATCCCTGCTCATTTAGGACCGCGGCCGAGACGAGGCCGCTGATACCGGCGCCAAGAACGACCGCATCGAAATTTTCAGTCGTTCCAGGGGGTTCGATCGTCGAATTTGCCTGATCAACCATGTCTCATCTCGACATGTCGATTAGAATATCCAATCTTCATCATACGAATGATGCGAGCATCAGCATGGCCGCGGGCGCGATGATGCGGCCATAAAGGTTTCTATCTGGCCCATCGGCGATATGTTCCATTACAAATTGTGATTCGATGGACATTCGTATCGCATCACAGGCAGCTCGGTAAATCTGCGAAGCGGGGCGAGAACGATTTTATTTCCGCGCGCAGATACATTCCTCACGAGGGAGGGGCGGCGCGTGCCGGATCCTGGTCCGACGGATGCGGCGGACGGGACTTCGGAGATGCTGCCTCTCGGGAGGGGCGTTAGAGTGCTCGCCGCCGAAGTGAATTCCGGTTCGGCGCAAGCGAGCGCGTCATATCAAGGACTTAGAGCCGTTCCCGAGTAACTGGGGCAGATATCCGGGCGGTGGGGTTTTGCGGTTTGGCCGTGGCGTGATTCAACACCCGGCATGGCGCTGCCGGATCCCGATGGCCTGGATGCCC
>NZ_JAKSYK010000136.1:0-33423 GCF_022829425.1 Methylobacterium sp. J-072
CCATGTTGAAGTCGATCGCCGACATGATGCCGTCGCCGAACTCCTCCTGGATCAGCTCCTTGAAGGTCGTGCCGTAGACCATCACCAGCTCGTAGAACCGGTAGATCAGCGGGTCGGTGGGCGGCATCGCCGGGATCGAGCCGCGATAGGGCGCCTCGTTGAGCATCCGCTCCTCGGCGACCGTCAGGCCGAACAGCTCGGCGGCCCGCTTGGCCTGGGCCTTGGGCAGCTTCATCTGGCCCATGCAGGCGGCGGTGATCAGGAACGGCGAGAGGCCGCCGATCGCCTCGTGGATGTGGGCCCAGCTCCAGCCCTTCTCGCGTTTGATGTCGAGAAGCTTCTCGGTCAGGTCGGCGCGCTTCATTCGGGGCTCCGTGCTCGTTCGTCAGGCTGGTTCGGGTGAGGCCGCGGGGGGCGAGCGGCCTCACCCCACCCCGGGCGGGGTGCGCACCCGGACCGGAACCGACGGGGGGCATCGGTCGGCACCGGGCACGGAACGCGGCCCGCGGTCTCGGCTGAGACGCGCGGAAACCGCGCGGTTGCAAGGGCTGCGCCAGCCAATTCTTCGCAGAGATCACAATTCGCGACGCACCGGATGTTTCCGCTGCGAAGACATTGCGAAGCGTGGTTTCGATGCACCGGACCGGCGGGAAGCGCGCCGCCGCGGCCGGAAACGCTTGCATCCGCGGCGTGTTTTCGGACCATGCGCCCTCGGGTCTCGGAGGCGGGCTTTGGACGGGGACGATCAGGACGAACAGAGGGCGGGCGCATCCGCGCCGCCGGCACCTTGGGAATTCGTGCTGCCGGAGGAGACGGCCACGGAGGATCTCGGCCTGTTCCTGTCCGAGTTCCTGTGCCCGGGCGACGTCGTGGCGCTCTCGGGCGGCCTCGGCGGCGGCAAGACCACCCTGGCGCGGGCGGTGATCCGCGAACTCGCCGGCGATCCGCGCCTGGAGGTGCCGAGCCCGACCTTCACGCTGATCCAGCCCTACACGGCCCGCGACGGCCGGGCCATCGTCCACGCCGACCTCTACCGCCTGCGCGACCCCGACGAATTGGTGGAGCTCGGCTTCGACGAGATGGCCGAGGACGCCATCACCCTGGTCGAGTGGCCCGACCGGATGCCGCCCCGCGACGGCCCGGTGCTCACCATCGACCTGTCGCTGCGGGCCGAATTCGGCGCCGAGGCGCGCCTCGCCCGGATCGACGGCACCGGCGGCATGCGCGCCCGGCTCGACCGGGCCCGGGCGGTGCGCCGCCTCCTCGACCGCAGCGGCTGGGACATCGCCGAGCGCACCCTGATGCAGGGCGACGCCTCGTCCCGCGCCTACGAGCGCCTGACCAAGCCCGACGGCACCAGCGCCGTGCTGATGATCGCGCCGCCCCGGCCCGACGGCCCGCCGGTCCGCGACGGCAAGCCCTACAGCGCGATCGTGCACCTGGCCGAGAGCGTCCACGCCTTCGTGGCCCTCGACCGCGGCCTGCGGGCGCTCGGCTTCTCGGCGCCGAAGATCTACGGCGAGGATCTGCCCGAGGGCCTGCTGATCCTGGAGGATCTGGGCAGCGAGCCCGTGGTCGAGGGCGGCGCGCCGCGGCCCGAGCGCTACACCGAGGCCGTGCGCCTGCTCGCCAAGCTCCACGCGACGCCGCTACCCGCGGTGCTGCCGGTGGCCGACGGCATCGAGCACGTCCTGCCCGTCTACGACGAGGCGGCCTTGCTGTTCGAGGCGGAGCTGATGCCCGAATGGTACGCCCCGGCGATCCGGAACGTCGCGCTGTCGGAAGACGCCCGGGCGGAGTTCGTGGCCCTGTGGCGCGCGGCTCTGCAGAACGCGGTGCCCGACCGCGCCACCTGGACCCTGCGCGACTACCACTCGCCGAACCTGATCTGGCTGCCCGAGCGGGAGGGGCTGGAGCGGGTCGGGCTGATCGATTTCCAGGACGCCGTGATGGGCCACCCGGCCTACGACGTCGCCTCGCTGCTGCAGGATGCCCGGGTCGATACCAGCGCCGAGTTCGAGCTGCGGCTGCTCGGCCTCTACGCCCGGGAGCGCCGCGGCCGGGACCCGGCCTTCGATGTCGGCGCCTTCGCCACCGCCTACGCGCTGCTGGCCGCCCAGCGCGCCACCAAGATCCTGGGCATCTTCGCCCGGCTCGAGCGGCGCGACGGCAAGCCCGGCTACCTCGCCCACCTGCCGCGGATCGAGGGCTATCTCGCCCGCAACCTCGCCCATCCGGCGCTCGCCGAGCTGCGGGCCTGGCACGCGGCGCACCTGCCGGGCCTGGTCGCATCCGAGGAGGAGGCCTGAGCCCGCAGGGCTCCGCCCTGCACCCGCAAAAGGTCTCGGACCTTTTGAAACCATGACTTGCAATGCTTGATCCGGATTCCCGCATGAGCGAGCCCGTCCCCGTCGTCACCCGTGCGTTCGTGCTGGCCGCGGGCCTGGGCAAGCGCATGCGGCCGGTGACCGCCACCGTGCCGAAACCCCTGGTGGAGGTGGCCGGCAAGGCTCTCCTCGACCATGCCCTCGACCGGGCCGCGGAGGCCGGGATCGAGACCGCGATCGTCAACGTCCACTACCTGCCCGACCTCATCGAGGGGCATCTCGCCCGCCGGACGGAGGGGCCCGCCATCCAGGTCTCGGACGAGCGGGCCGCGCTGCTGGAGACCGGCGGCGGCATCCGCAAGGCGCTGCCGCTGCTCGGCGACGCGCCCTTCGTGGTCCTGAACTCGGATTCGTTCTGGCTCGAAGGCCCGGCCCCCAACCTGCGCCGGCTGATCGCCGCCTGGGATCTGGACCGCATGGACGCCCTGCTGCTGGTCGCCCCCACCGCCACCAGCCTCGGCTACGATGGGGCAGGGGATTTCGTCATGGACGCGGACGGCCGCCTGGAGCGCCGCGGCGAGCGCGAGATCGCTCCGTTCATCTACGCGGGCGTGGCGATCCTGCAGCCCGGCCTCTTCGCCGACACGCCGGACGGTGCCTTCTCGCTCAACCTCCTGTTCGACCGGGCGATCGCCACCGGCCGGCTCTCGGGCATGCGCCTCGATGGCCAGTGGCTGCATGTCGGCACCCCGGAGGCGATCCAAGCGGCCGAGGAGCGCGTCCGCGCAAGCGCCCGGACGCCATAGCGCCGGCTGCTACGCATTCGGCATAATCGGTCTCACCAAACAGTCTTGCCAAGCCGGATCCGAGCCTCTAGAAGCCCCTTCACACCGGCGGGCCAAGCCCCCGCCGCCGTGTCAGGCGCCCGTAGCTCAGCTGGATAGAGCACCAGACTACGAATCTGGGGGTCAGAGGTTCGAATCCTTTCGGGCGCGCCAACACGCAGCTATCATTTCATAATCTGCCGAATGCACTTCGGGTAACGCTGTGGGTCACAGCGCAACCGCTCGGTGATGGCTACCGCCCGCGCGAGCGGCGCTCGAACCTGTGCCGTCTATCAGGCGAGGACGGCGTCGAAAGTCGCGCGTCGTACCAGCCAGCCGAGCCCCAAGTCTCCCACATGATGCGGCCGAACCCCTTGAGGTCGGCCTCCACGGATTTCTGGCAGCGCTTGGTCCCCAGAAACCAGTGGTTCCACTGACGCTGGCACTGCCGGAACGGCGGCGTTCGAGCCCCAGTCATGACCAGCGACCTTGACGGTCCCGCGGCCGAGCGCATCCATTAGGTCGATGGCGTCGTGGGCCAATCACCGTCCATCTTAGCATTCCCCGGAAATTGTTCACGGACAATTGAACGGTCTGCAATCCGGAACGGGGAGACGGCCAGCGTTGTTCGCTCCGAAACCGAACCGCCCCGGAGTCCCTGACCTTGCAAGCACCTGTCCGCTACAGCCCCGATGTCGAGCACGTGCTGCCCGACGAGGGTAAGACCATCGAGGGACTGAACGAGACCTTCGATACCATTCTCAAGACGGTCGCCGACGATTCCGGCCACGCCGTCCGCTCCGTCCACGCCAAGGCGCACGGCATCCTGGAGGGCGTCCTTCGGATCGATCCGAGCCTGCCGCCGGAACTGGCTCAGGGGCTGTTCGCCAAGTCCGGCGAGCACAAGGTCTACATGCGGCTGTCGACCAATGCCGGCGACATCCTGCCCGACGCGGTCTCGCTGCCCCGGGGCCTCGCCCTGAAGGTTTTGGATGTCGCGGGCGAGCGCCTCCCCGATGCCGAGGGCACGACCCAGAACTTCATCCTAGTCAACGGCAAGGTCTTCCAGGCGCCGAACGCCCGGAAGTTCCTGGGCAGCCTCAAGCTGCTCGCCGGCACCACCGACCGGGTCGAGGGCCTGAAGGTCGCGGCCTCGACGGTGCTGCGCGGCGTCAACAAGGCCCTGACGGCGGTGGGCATCGAGAGCCCGACCATCGGCTCGCTCGGCGGCGCGCCCAACGTCGATCCCCTCGGCGAGACCTATTACAGCGTCACCCCGTTCCGGTACGGCGACCACATCGCCAAGTTCTCGATCGCGCCCGTCGCCCCGGGCCTGACCGCGCTCACCGGCACCGAGATCGATGCCTCCGGCCGCCCGAACGCGATCCGCGAGACGGTGCGCTCCGAGATGACGGGGATCGAAGGCGTGTGGGAATTCCGGGTCCAGCTCTGCCGCGACCTCGAGCGCCAGCCCGTCGAGGACCCGACCGTCGAATGGAGCGAAGACGAGGCGCCGTTCCAGCGGGTCGGCCTGATCACCGTCCGTCCGCAGGACAGTTGGGAGGAGTCTCGCGTCCGCACCGTGGATGAGGAGATGCGCTTCAGCGTCTGGACGGGGCTCGCCGCGCACCGACCGCTGGGTAACATCAACCGCGCCCGCAACGCGCCCTACCGGCACTCGGCCGAGTTCCGCCAGCGCTTCAACGGCTGCCCAATCCACGAGCCCGGCGCCGGGCGCTGAGGGAGGCCTGCATACGCCATCCGATCGTGGCGGCGGCCGTCATCTTCATCGTTCTTGGCGCACGCAAGGTCCGGCAGGCTGCGGCAAGGCGCTGCCCGACGCCTGCGCCTGCATGAGGGTCGAGGCTTGCTGAAGGGGCGCCGGATCGGGAAGCACGAAAAATTCCCGCGGGCGTTATCGCCCCCGGGCGGGGCGAAGCGCGATCGGAGTCCCCATCTATGGGACATGACGGGACGCTTCGGTCCTACGGAGGAAGCACGATGAGCGAAGAGAGAGCGGTACTGGCGGGCGGCTGCTTCTGGGGCATGCAGGACCTGATCCGGCGCCAGGACGGCGTCATCACCACCCGCGTCGGCTACACCGGCGGCGACGTGCCGAATGCGACCTACCGCAACCACGGCACCCATGCCGAGGCCATCGAGATCGTCTATGACCCGGCCAAGACGAGCTTCCGGCGCATCCTGGAGTTCTTCTTCCAGATCCACGATCCCACGACTCCGAACCGGCAGGGCAACGACCGGGGGCTGAGCTATCGCTCGGCCATCTACTATCTCGACGACGCGCAGCGCCGGGTCGCGGTGGATACCATCGCCGATGTCGACGCGTCGGGGCTCTGGCCGGGCAAGGTGGTGACCGAGGTGGCGCCGGCGGGGCCGTTCTGGGAGGCCGAGCCGGAGCATCAGGATTACCTGGAGCGCCGGCCGGATGGCTACACCTGCCACTTCATCAGGCCGAACTGGACGCTGCCGGTCCGGTCCCCGGCGTCGCAGGACGCCTGAGCGTCGAGCGCGGGCGCCGGAGCGAAGTCGTTCGCGGCTCCGCGCCTGTTTGACCGCGACGAAGCTCCGGCCCGCGCAATGATCGCGGGGACGCCGATGACGGGCGAGGCCGCCCGTGGCTGATTCCGGCCCCCATGGACGGCGTCGCCCTGGCCTGAGAGATCGGCCGGCGTCCGGCTGGAGCGCTCGCCGCCGACGTGGACACCGGGCCGGCGTCAGCGAGGGCGGTGAGTCCGAAGCGGAAAGGCCAGCCCGATTGCAACGCGATCGGGAACGGCTTTAAGCCACCTATCGGCCCGGGACGGCCTCGATCTCCTGCGCGCGCCTGATTCGGTCGAGCAGCTTTCCTGTATCCTTCGTCGGGTGACGACCCGGCGTCGCAAGGCATGGAGCGGGGCGACGTCTCCGAGGCCTTCGGGCCTTCCGACGTAACCGTGCGCGATGGACCGATCCGCCAGCCCCGAGTGTAATCTCACGATGCGTTCGACCCCAACGAGCGAGACGGCTCGCCTCCGGGCGCTGGAGAGCTACCGCCTGCTCGACACACCGCGCGAGAGCGACTTCGACGAGATCGCGGAGGCTGCGGCGGAGCTCTGCGAAGCGCCCATCGGCGTGGTCAACCTGATCGGCGACGGCCGCCAGTTCTTCAAGGCGGAGGTCGGCCTGGGCGTGCGCGAGACGCCCCTCGAATCGTCCTTCTGCCGCCAAGCCCTGCTGCAGGAAGATTTTCTCTACGTTCAGGACGCCGCGCGCGATCCGCGGTTCATCGGAAACCCCCTCGTCGTCGGCGATCCCGGTCTGCGCTTCTATGCCGGGGCCCTGCTCAAGACGCCCGACGGCCATCCCGTCGGCACGGTCTGCGTTCTCGACACGAAGCCTCACGAACTGACCGAGCGGCAGCGCAAGGGGCTGATGCGCCTGGCCCGGCAGACCATGGTGCAGATGGAACTGCGCCGCGCGCTGCGGGAGCAGGCCGAGCAGCGCCTGCTGCACGAGCGCATCCTCGACAGCGCGACCGACTACGCGATCATCGCGACCGACGCCCGGGGCAACGTCACGCGCTGGAATGCGGGCGCCGAGAACGTGCTGGGCTGGAGCGAGGCCGAGATGCTGGGCCACTCGGCAGCCCTGTTCTTCACGCCGGAGGACCGTGCCGGTGCCCGGCCGGAAACCGAGATGGCCCTCGCGCTGCAGAACGGCAGCGCTCCCGACGAGCGCTGGCACCTGCGCAAGGATGGCAGCCGCTTCTGGGCCTCGGGAGAGCTGATGCCCCTGAAGGCGGATGACGGCGACGTCATCGGCTTCCTCAAGATCCTGCGCGACCGCACCGAAAGGCGCGCGACCGAGGCGGCCCTGCAGGCGAGCGAGATGCGCTACCGCTCGCTCGTCGAGGTCAGCCCCCAGGTCGTATGGTTCGGCGATGCCGAGGGCAACGTCACCTACTGCAACGCCTACTGGTACGATTACACGGGCTTGCCGCCCGGCGTGACCGGAGAGGCCAGCTGGATGTCCGTCATCCATCCCGATTACCGCGAGTCCACGCGGCAGGCTTGGCTCGCGGCGGCGCGCTCGGGCCAATCCTACGAGATCGAGTTCCCGCTTCGGCGCGCGGACGGTGAACACCGCTGGTTCCTGTCCCGGGCGAAGCCGATCCCCAACGCGGACGGGACCGTGCAGAGCTGGATCGGGACCTCGCTCGACATCCACGAGCGCAAGGTCGCCGAGCGCCGCTTCAAGGCCCTGACCGAGCTCGCCCCGGCGATCATCTGGTTCGGTAATCCCGACGGCGGCGTCAGCTACCTCAACGACCGCTGGTTCGCCTACACCGGGCAGACGCCGGAGCAGGCGCTGCCGTTCGGCTGGGCCGAGGTCATCCACCCGGACGACCTGGACGGCCTGCTGAGCGTCTGGGACGAGGCCCGCGCGCGGGAGATCGTCTACGACACCGAGGCGCGCCTGCGCCGCTATGACGGGCAGTATCGGTGGTACCTGATCCGCGCCGAGCCGATGCGCGATGCCGGCGGTGCCGTCACGGGCTGGCTCGGCAGCAACACCGATATCCATGACCGCAGGCAGATCGAAGAGGATCTGCGCAAGGCGCGCGAGCAGCTGCGCCTCGCCGTCGAGGCGACCGGGACCGGTATCTTCGATTACGACCTCGTCGCCGACGTGCTGGAATGGGACCTGCGCACCCGCGCCTTCTTCGGCCTCGGACCGGACGCACCCGTCAACCTCGACGTCTACCTGGCCCGCCTGCACCCGGACGACCGGGCCAGGGCGGACGAGGCGGTCCGGGCCGCGCTCGATCCGGCCGGCAACGGCGCCTACGACATCACGTACCGCGTTGTCGCCCCCGAGGATGGCGTCGAGCGCTGGGTCTCGGCCAAGGGCCAGACGCTGTTCGCGGGCGATCGACCGGTGCGCCTCATCGGCACGGCGCGCGACGTCACGGAAAGCCGGAAGGCGGAGCAGATCCTGCGCGAGACCGAGGAGCGCTACCGGCTGGCCTCCCGCGCCACCAACGACGCGATCTGGGACTGGAACCTCACGACGAACCATATCCTGTGGAACGAGGCCCTCCAGACCGCCCACGGCTATGGGCCGGACGCGGTCGAACCCACCGGAGACTGGTGGATGGCCCACATCCACCCCGACGACCGGGCGCGCGTCGACGCCTCGATCCATGCGGTCATCGATGGCACAGGCCTCGTCTGGAGCAGCGAATACCGCTTCCAGCGGGCGGACGGCTCCTACGCCAGCATCCTCGATCGCGGCTACGTCATCCGCGCCGGCGACGGCCGCGCCATCCGCATGATCGGCGCCATGCTCGACATCACGGCGCGCAAGCGGGCCGAGGAGCACCAGCGCCTGCTCACGGGCGAGCTCCAGCACCGGGTCAAGAACACCCTCGCCCTCGTCCAGGCCATCGCCAGCCAGACCCTGCGCGGCGCCACCGACGTCGACGCCATGCGCGAGGCGTTCGCGTCCCGCTTGATCTCCCTGGGACGCGCCCACGATATCCTCACCGCGTCGAGCTGGACGGAGGCTCCCATCCAGGAGGTGGTGGACGGGGCGCTGGCGGTGCATCGCGGCGTTGCCCCGCACCGCATCCGCGTGAGCGGCCCGAACGTTCCCCTGGCGGCCAAATCCGCGCTGTCGCTGGCGCTCGCCCTGCACGAACTCGCCACCAACGCGACCAAGTACGGGGCGCTCGCGAACGAATCCGGCGCCGTGGACCTGTGCTGGCACGTCGTGAAGGCGAACGGGGCCTCACGCTTCTGTCTGACCTGGTCGGAGCAGGGCGGGCCGCCTATCCTCTCGCCGCCGACGCGTCGGGGCTTCGGCTCGCGCCTGATCGAGCGCAGCTTCGCCGGCGAGGTGGGCGGGCATGTCCAGCTCACCTACGCCCCGACCGGCCTCGTCTGCCACTTGGAAGCGCCGCTCCGGGCCATGCAGGACCATCGCGACGAGGCGGCGGCCTGACGTCATTTTTCACCATCCGTCGCCGCTGTCCGGAATGTCTTGGCCGATGACGAAGCGGGCGCGCGGCGATGTCGGTTGGGTCCCTGTGGGAACCGGCAGTTCCGTCCGATCGACGCGTCAGCGCCTTGACCGCAGAGGTCCCGGAAGGCGCGGTTGGCGAAGGCGATGGGATTGTCGGGCAGGTTCACGTTGGTGACGAACTGCGGCATGCGGGTTGTCTCCGCCGCCGTGAACAACAGGTCGGTCCCGGAGGCCGAGGTCCGCTCGTCGCCGTTCGGCGCATGCACGTGCCGCTCGTTCCGTTGCCGCCGCCGTAGCGCCTCGGTTTCCGTCCCCCTGTCCTTGATCCCGACCCGCCGCCGAAGCCGGATCGCCCGGGTCACGACGGTCGGGGGGCTACCGCTCCATCGGCATATCGCCGAGCCGGGACGACGCCTCTCCTCGGCGCTCAGGGCTTTCGGATGGCCCCTTGAACCAGAGCGGCGCTTGCACGCCTCGATTCTGGCGGCGGCAGGGGATCGTCCAGGCAAACGCGTCCTCCTGCTGAGCTTGTAAGGCTACGATTTGGACGCTGGCTATGAGCGGGATGCCGTGTCATGGCTTGGTCGGTGACTGATCATGCCGTCTGCCTCCATCCCGTGCCGCCTGACAGCCTCGGCTGGTCCAGCTTCTTCGACGACCAGCTGGAGCGCCACGAGACCGATCTCGCTCGCATGCGGATCGCCACGGTCCATCGCTCCCGCCTGACCGCTCTTTCGCTCACCGGACCGGTCAAGCTGACGCTCCCGGTTCACACGAACACCGGCGATTTCGCGGTGGGCGATTGGGTGCTGGTCGATCCCCAGACCCAGACTCTGCACCGCCGGCTGAACCGCAGGTCGGTCCTGGAGCGCCACACCGAAGGCAGCAAGACGCTGCAGGTGGCCGCGGCCAATGTCGATACGCTGTTCGTCGTCACATCCTGCAACGCGGATTTCAATCCGGCTCGGCTCGAGCGCTATCTGGCTCTGGCCAATCAGGGCGGCGCAAACCCGGTGATCCTGCTCACCAAGGCGGACACCGCGGCCGATGTGCAATCCTACCAGCGCCAAGCCGCCGAGCTGCAGCGCGGTCTGGCGGTCGTGACCGTCAATCCCCGTCTCCCGGAGGCTGCAAGCGCCTTGTCGCCGTGGTGCGGCGTCGGACAGACCGTCGCACTGGTCGGCTCCTCCGGTGTCGGCAAATCGACCCTGGTGAACACCCTGACCGGCCTGAGCCAGGACGAGGCCCAGGAGACCGGGAGCATCCGCGAGCACGACGCGAAGGGACGCCACACCACGACGGCGCGCTCGCTGCACGCCATCGCCGGCGGCGGCTGGGTCATCGACACGCCCGGGATGCGAACGCTTCAGGTCAGCGACGCGGCCGACGGCATCGCGACCCTGTTCGCCGAGATTACCGAACTCGCGCCCGCGTGCCGGTTCCGCGACTGCACGCATGCCCACGAACCCGGCTGCGCCGTACAAGCCGCCGTCGCCGACGGCCGGCTGGATCCCGAGCGGCTGACCCGATGGCGCAAGCTGCTCACCGAGAACCGCGACAACACCCCGGTGTCCACGGGGCCGCGCGGTCGTCAAAAGGCCGGCCGATAGGCGTCTCCACAATCCCGAAGCGATTATAGGCGGCGTCCTCTGCCGCTTCTGGTTGCCGGACGACGCTTGACGCTGGGTCGCCGGGCGTGTCCTCGTAGGGGCAACAAGAATTCGCCTCGGAGGACGGTCTGCCATGGCGCTGATCCGGTGCTGCATCGTCTCGGCTGCGATCAGCCTCGCCGCCATGACCGGGCCGATTTCGGCCGAGCCGATCCGCGTCAAGGTCGGTGTCCTCAACGACATGTCCGGGGTCTATTCGGATACCGGCGGCAAGGGCTCGGTCGTCGCGGCCAAGATGGCGGTCGAGGACTTCGCGCAGACGAACAAGGACGTGCAGGTCGAGATCGTCTCCGCCGACCATCAGAACAAGCCCGATGTCGGCGCCGCCATCGCCCGGCAATGGTACGACCGGGACAACGTGGACGCGATCCTCGACGTGCCGACCTCTTCGGTCGCGCTGGCCGTGAGCCAGGTCACGCGCGAGAAGAACAAGATCTTCATCGACTCGGGCGCCGGAACCACCGAGCTGACCGGCAAGCAATGCTCGCCCAATACGATCCAGTGGACCTACGACACCTACGCGCTGGCGCACGGCACGGCGGGTGCCATGCTCAAGCGCGGCGGCGACACCTGGTACTTTCTCACGGCCGATTACGCGTTTGGCCTCTCGCTGCAGAACGAAGCCGCCGCCGTGATCGACACGGGCGGCGGACGGGTGCTGGGCTCGGCCCGCGTCCCGTTCCCGGCCAACGACGTCTCGTCCTTCCTGCTGCAGGCGCAGGCTTCCGGGGCGAAGGTCGTGGGGCTGGCCAATGCGGGCGGGGACACGATCAACGCGGTGAAGCAGGCCCATGAGTTCGGGCTGACCGACGGCGGGCAGAAACTGGCTGCGCTCCTGATCTACGCCGTCGACGTCCACTCGATCGGCCTGCAGACCGCGCAGGGGCTGGTGCTCACGGAATCGTTCTATTGGGACCTCAACCCCGGGACGCGGGCCTTCTCCGAGCGGTTCTACAAGCGCCACGGCGACACCATGCCGACGATGAATCAAGCGGGCGTGTATGCCAGCCTGCTGCATTACCTGAAGGCGGTGGCCGCGGTGAAGTCGACGGACCCGCAGGCGACGATGGCCTGGATGAAGGCAAACCCGACGGACGACCCGCTCTTCGGCACAGGCTCCGTCCGGGCGGACGGACGCAAGGTGCACCCGATGTACCTGTTCGAGGTGAAGACGCCGTCCGAGTCGAAGGGCGCGTGGGACCTGTACAAGCTCCTCGACACCATTCCGGCCGATCAGGCGTTCCGCCCCCTCGGCGAGGGCGGCTGCCCGCTCGTGAACAAGGGGTAGAGGCCGGCAGCCGGTCACCCCCGATCGTAGCAGGCCTCGTACGGCCAGTGAGCTTGAGAGGGAGCCCGACATGCTGCGCGAGATCGAGGGACAGGTCGCCTGGGTGACGGGGGCCGGGTCCGGCATCGGCGAGGCCGCCGCGGTAGCCCTCGCCAAGGCGGGGGTGCGGCTGGCGCTCACGGGACGTGGGCGGGAGGCTCTGGAGCGAACCGCGGACCGCGTTCGCGCGGCGGGCGGAGAGGCCCTGGTGGCGCCGGCCGACATGCGCCGGGCCGATGACGTGGAGCGCGCCTGGGCGGCGGTCCACGCCGCCTACCGGCGCTGCGACATCCTGGTGAACTCGGCGGGTCTCAACGTGCCGAAGCGGAGCTGGAGCGAGATCACGCCGGCCGACATCGACGCCGTGGTCGGCGTGGACCTCAACGGGCCCTTCTACGCATCCCGAGCGGTGCTGCCGACGATGCGGGCTCAGGGGGATGGCCTGATCATTCAGGTTTCCTCCTGGGCCGGCCGCTACGTCTCCAAGCTGACGGGGCCGGCCTATTCCGCCGCCAAGCATGGGCTGGTCGCGCTCTCGGAGAGCCTGAACCAGGAGGAATGCGGCCATGGCATTCGCTCCTGCTGCATCTGTCCCGGCGAGGTCGCGACGCCCATCCTGGACAAGCGTCCCGTCCCCGTCACGGCGGAAGACAAGGGGCGCATGCTGCAATCGGAGGACCTCGCCGACACGATCCTGTTCGTGGCCCGTCTGCCGCCCTCCGTGTGCGTCAACGAGATCCTCATCAGTCCGACCTGGAACCGCGGCTACCTGGAAGGCGTGAAGCTCTGAGGGGCCGGTCTTCGGTTTCGCAGGGGTCGGAATTCGGTCTCGCTATCAATTCGTGATCCGCACGGAAGCGAGCGCCGCACTAAACAGCTGTTGCATGGCCTGATTGATGTCGCCGTCCGTCGTGACGGGGAAATACAAACCGTCCGTTGCGCAGCTCTTCAGCATCGGACCTATGTTGTTTTCGAATGGCTTGACGTTGTCATTGTAGAAATCATTATTATACAGCGGAAGATACTGGGTGTATATGATGCCAACTTTAATGTTGTTGTTTTTCATTGCCTGACAGGTGGACGGGCTGATGGCGCTGATGAATCGATTGGTGTTGATTTTGAATCCGGCGCTTTGATTGCTCATCGTGCCGTCGATGGGCGTATCCTGCACGCCGTCCGTCACAAAAAACAGGAACCGTATCGGGGTCAGCGCGGTGACGCCATTGCCGCTGGCCGGGATCGTGGTCGTCATCTTGGCGATCGCGCGCTCATAGGCGGTCTGACTGTCGCGCTGGTCCTGATAAGAATACGCCAGATCGATCTGATTGGAGGCTGTTTTCACCTGATCGAGGGATGGCGTCAGCTGGATCAAGCGCGTTTGTATGTCGCTGAACGTCCACATCTCCATGCGGAATTGCTGCGTCAGATTCATGCTCGACTTTGCGGAATCGACGAGATTGGATACGGCGTCGCGAAGGACCTGGATGCGAAGCTTGATGTTGTTGCGTTTGGCGATATTGTAGTTATCGTTGGTGTTTTCCGTGCCATTGCTGTTGAGCAGATGGCAGGCGAATGCGCAGCCGTTCGCCACACGTTGCATGTTGGAGATGTCCGCTGCGGTCGCCGCCAGACCCATGGATGGTGAGTTATCGAGCAATAAGTAAAAATCGATGTATTGCGCGATATTCCGAACGCTGCCCGATTGCCCTGAAATATTCATCGTCGTCACGTTCATCATGCTGCCGAGCGTCGTGCGCACGGTCGCCGTGTAACTCGCTGTCAGTCCGACTTGGGTGACGCCCGGCAATGGAAGTGCGACGAACGAGGTGATCGTGACGCCTCCAAGCTTTGCGGCATCCGCCATGAACTGCGTGCGCGCGCTGGCGAGCATGTCGGGGGTCATGATGTTCGTCTTCTGCGTGATGACGCCGAGGACGGCGGCATCGACCGCTGCGTCGAGTTGAGCTTTCACGGCATTGCGCCGACCATAATCGATGGCTGAACCCGCAGCATAAAGCATTGGAACGACCATCAAGGCAAAGATGATCGCCACCTGTCCGCTTCGTGCCTCCGAGAAACGCCGCGAGAAATGTTGAAGGATGCCCTTTCGCTCCGGGCGCGCTGCCGCGTCGCGCCAGGCTCGCCACGCGCTCAATAGGTCGGGCACTTCGATCCTCCCGGCATCACCACCTCGCCCTTGTCGAGGCGCTGTGCCCACGAAATCTGGCGGCTGAAAACCAGTCCTCTTGCCCCGAAGATCGATTGATAAAGCTTCGAGCCAATGATCGGCGCGTAGGACACGGTGACCTCAGCTAAAACATAACGGGCGCCGTCGTATTGAAAGGTCGCAGGCGTGGCCGGCAGACCGCTGTTGCCGTTGAGCGTGAGGACCGGGCGAGCGTTCTGCGGGTAACTCGAGCAGACGCCGCCGTAGAGCCCACCGGAAATGCTTTCGACACCCATGGCATGGATGGCGACCTGTACGTTGGTCGTCGGGTAGGGGCGCATGATCGAACCGGCGGCATTGACGATTGCGGCCATGTCGGTCGTTGTCGGACTGCCGTTGGTCGCGCGCCCCGAGAGGTCGGCGATGGTCCGCGCATACAGGGTGGTCTTTCTTCCCGTGTCGATGGCACGCACGAGTTCCGTCAGCCCGAAGTAAAGCGTGATGAGCAGCGGCAGGATCATCGCGAACTCGATGGCTGCGATGCCGCCTGCGTCGCGCCGGAAGCGCGCCAGTCGCTGTGCGGACGAGACCATCAGGGGACTGCTCAAGAGCTGGACGGGCAAGCGGCGGTCGAGTTGAATGGCTCGACTTGGAAGACGGTCGCCGCTTGGATCAGGCGCCGCCGGTTCGGCAGCGTCGCGTAGGCAGCCCCCAGCAATGGGAAATAGACCGGTACATCGATGGCCGCCTGAACGACGACGACGTCGCCGGCCCGTGCGCAGGTGTAGGACGGGAAATTCGCATTCCAGTTCGAGATGCCCGTCGTCGCGTTCGTGGCTGTCGCCTGCACGGGGGTGGCCGAGCCAAAGCTCGTAGCCTTTGTGATGCTGACCCGCACGTTGGAGCAGGGAAAAACGGTGATGCGTGCCCGGCCACCGGGGTAGCACATGGCCGTGCGGAAATTGTTGAGCAGGGTCGTCGTGTCGGTGATGCTGGTATTGGCCGTCTGGAATTGGCCCGTGTAGATTTGGCGGCCTGCGTCGGCGACCGCCTGCTGAAGGATCTCCTGCGCGAAATAGGTGACGCCGGCTTCCAAGATGGCGCCGGACAGGGCCAGAAACGGCAGCGCGACGAGGGCGAACTCGACCGCCGAGGCCCCGCCCCGGTGACGGGGTAAGGCATGAAGGGCACGGAGGATCGAACGGCGGACGATGCGGGATGCGCGCGCGGTCGTTGCGCGACCCATCTCGCTCTCCCCCTGAAGGCCTATCCACATGGTCCGTGCGTCGCGTGAAGGCCCGTGATCCCCAAGCCGGGAGCCATCGTGTGACAGCCCGGCCATACTGACGGCGTGGACCTTGCCAATCCGTTGCCGGAATGGGCGCGATTACCAGACGATTTCGTCTGCCTGACCGTTGGTTACCAATCGATATGAAGACGGACGGCCTAAATCCCCTCTCAAAGGGCGATCCTATAGCGGTAGATCCGCGACCCTCACAGCCGATGTCGATGAGGAGCCCGGGAGCGGGCTCGGGGAGGTGGTGAAGCCACGCTCAAGGCATCGACCGACAGGATGCCCTCGGTGTTGCACGGCATTGCGACGCGCCCGCACGCATCCACGGCGATCAAGCCGCCATGACCGCCCACCGTCGCGAGCCCGTCCCGGATGACCGCCGTGGCGACGGAAACCCCGACATGGTCCGCCAAGCGGACCCGTCGGTCAGGCGACCCTCTGCGCGGCTGAGCCAAGGCCCAACTCAGCGCGGAACAGCGCTTCCATCTCGCGCCGGATGCGGATCGCCTGGTGGTCGGTGTCGTAGGCCACGTCGCTCCAGCGGACTGCCCCGCCGGCCGGGACGTCGTGGGTCAGCACGAGGTTGTGCGCGAGCCCGATCGGCAGGGCGTCCTGCTGGAGGGAATCGGCCGTCGGCATCAGCTTGCCGTAGACCGTGAATCCGCCCTCGCCGTCGAGGCGCTCGCCGGCTTTCAGGGGGCGCTTGGCGGTGGCCGCCACGTCGCCGCGCCATTCGCCGGTGGCGCCCGTGGCCTCGCCCCGGACCGCGATCGAGGCGACCGAGATCCCGAGCTCGAGACCGATCAGGTGGTAGGGCTTGTAGGTGGCGGCGTAACGGCCGCTGGCGTCGGTCTTCAGCCCGTATTGCGCGAAGCACTCCTGCACGTAGCGGCTCGGCGCCTCGAACACCGCGAAGACGCCCCAGCGCAGGTCGCGGAAGACCGGGCGCCCGTCCCGCTCCAGGGACGACACCACCTCGACGGTGCCGCGCTCGGTCAGGATGCCGCCATCCGCCACCGGCCGCAGGACCGTGGGCAGGTCGTCGACCCCGCAGGCCGGGAAAGCGAGGCCGTCGCGCGGGGGCGTCAGCCCGCAGGCATTGGCCACCGCGGCCATCTCCAGGGCCGACTTGGTGCCGTCCAAGAAGGAATTGAACATCTGCGCGTTGAAGTCGCCGCCCGCGACCTGCTCGGCGCTGAAGCCGTAATGGCCCCAGACCGTGTCGGGGGTGGAGGCGTGATAGGCCGGCAGGTACTTCGTCCCCTTGCCGGCGCAGATCACCTCAAGCCCGATCGTGCGCGCCCAGTCGACCAACTCGGCGATGAGCGCCGGCTGGTCGCCGGAGGCCATGGAATAGATCACCCCGGCCTCGGCGGCGCGGCGGGCGAGCAGCGGCCCGGCGAGCACGTCGGCCTCGACGTTGACCATGACGATGTGCTTGCGGTGTTCGCAAGCCTGGAGGGCGTGGTGGATGCCGGCGGCCGGGCTGCCGGTCGCGTCGATCACGATGTCCACGAACGGGCTGGCAATCATGGCGTCGGCATCGTCGGTGACGCAGGTCGCGCCGGTCCGCGCGGCCTCCTCCAGGCTGGGCGCCGCGAACCGGGCCTCGTCCCAGCCCACCCGGAGCAGCGCCTGGCGGGCGCGATCCGGCGAGAGGTCGGCCACGGCCGTGAGGTGGATACCCGGCGTCCGGGGTGCCTGCGACAGGTACATGGAGCCGAACTTGCCGGCGCCGATCAGGCCGACGCGGACCGGGCGGCCTTCGCTGGCGCGACGCTGCAGCTTGGCGAACAGGGACATGGCGCTCTCCCGGCGTGGTGCGCGGTCGGTCGGGCCTTGGGGCCCGTCCCCGCCGCGTTTGCACATTGACGTGGGATCGGAATTATCATGCGTTTCGGCGCCTGCCCATGCGGCGACGGCGGCACTTTGCGACCGGCGAGCATCGCCTTAGCCCGCGGCCCGGCTCTCTTGCTCCTGTTCCAGAAGCCAGCGGCGGAAGGCCTGGATCTTCTCCAGATCCCGGTCCCGTTCGCGGTAGCAGATGAAGTGGAGGTCCCGGTACAGACTCTCGAGGCGGCCATCGCCGAGCCGCACGAGTTGCCCGGCGCCGAGCTCGTCCTTGGCGAACCGCAGGCTCTCCAGGGCGACGCCGAGCCCCTGGATGGCCGCCGCGATCACCAGGGAGCCGCGGTCGAAGGCCGGCCCGGAGGGGGCAGCCGGGGCGGGAAAACCGTTCTGCGCGAACCAGTCTGGCCAGCGGACCGGGCTGAACGACGAGTCCAGCCGGGTGAAGCCCTGGATGGCGGCGGGCTCGATCGACCCGATCGCCCGGGCGAGATCCGGCGTGCACAGGGCCGCGATCTCCTCCAGGCCCAGGGACTCGACCGTCAGGCCTGGGCCGCGCGGCGGCCGGCCATAGGCGATCAGGATGTCGATCGCCTCGTGCCGGCCGAGGTCGATCGGGTCGGCGTTGCTGGAGAGGCGGATGCCGATCTCGGGATGGGCTGACACGAAGGCATGCAGCCGGGGCCCGAGCCACTTGGCGGCGAAGCTCGGGGTGCAATGCACGGCGAGCGACGAGGGCGGCGGCGGGCTCAATTCGGCGCAGAGCGCCTCGATCGCGTCGAAGGCCTGTCCGAGGCCGGCACAGAGGCGCTCGCCGTCGGTGGTGAGGGTCGCCTGGCGGTTGGCACGTCGGAACAGGGGCCGCCCGAGGGTGCGTTCGAGGGCGCGGATCTGGTGGCTCACCGCCGAGGGCGTCAGGTGCAGCTCCTCGCTCGCCCGGGCGAAGCTGCCGAGGCGCGCGGCCGCCTCGAAGGCCCGCAGGGCGGGAAAGCTCGGGATCCGCCGCATCCTGCGATCCGTGAATTGGATTCACGAAAACAGTGAAAAATCGTCGTTTGTCAAGACGAGCGGCCGGCACGATAGTGCCGGTCTGGCTGCGAAGACGGCCGAGACAACGACGAAGACCGAGGAAACGCATCCGGGTGCCGTCCAGCCCGAGCGTCTGACCGACAGCCGCTGGATCTCGGCCCTGCCTGGAAAAAAAAGGACACGCCATGCTCGACGACCATGCCCACGACAGCGACATCGCCATCGACCTGCCCAACGACAGCGCGGGCCGCAAGCGGACCTCGATCTACCAGCCCGAGCAGGCGGGCCTGATCTTCCCGGAGATCCCCCAGTTCGCCAGCCACGCCGAGGCGCGGGAATACCGCAAGCAGCACCTCGTGGCCGCCTGCCGGGCCTTCGCGATGCACGGCTTCGATTACGGCTTCGCCGGGCACCTCACGATCCGCGATCCCGAGCGTCCGGAGCTCTACTGGACCAACCCGATGTGCGTGCACTTCTCGCAGGTGCGGATGTCGAACCTGATCCTCGCCGACCACAAGGGCGACGTGGTCGAGGGGCGCTACGCGATCAACCGCGCCGGCTTCGTGCTCCACGCCGCCGTGCACGACGAGCATCCCGACGTCATGGCGATGTGCCACGCGCACACGACCTACGGCACCGCCTGGTGCGCCACCGGCCGCCCGCTGGACATGATCAGCCAGGATGCGGCCGCCTTCTACAACAGCCACGCGGTGATCGGCGCCTCGGCCGGTGCCGTGGCGGTGGAGAAGGCGAGCGGCCTCTCGGTGGCTCAGCAGATCGGCCGCAACCGCGGCGTGCTGCATCAGAACCACGGCCTGCTCACCTGCAGCCGCCACAGCATCGACGACGCGGCGTTCTGGTTCATCGCCCTGGAGCGGGCCTGCCAGCAGCAACTTCTCGTCGAGGCTACCGGCATCAAGCCGCAACTCCTGTCGGAGAAGACCGCGCGCTACAGCCGCGAGCATGTCGGCAGCGACTATATCGGCTGGCTGCACTTCCAGACGCTCTACAGCCACATCGCCGCCACGCAGCCCGACATGTTCGAATGAGGTGGTGACGGGATAGCTTCGGGCGACCCGGATCCCTTCTCCCGTGCGGACTACGATGGTCGCACATCGTCTTGCGAAAGCCGCCACGCGCCCCCTCTCCCGTGCGGGAGAGGGTTGGGGTGAGGGACCAGGTTTTTCCGGAAAGCGCGCATCCCTCACCCTGTCCCTCTCCCGCACGGGAGAGGGGACCCGCGCGTGAATCCGATAGCCCGCAGAGGGGGGAGGGCGGGCGGGTGTTCGCTTCGGAGCGAGCCTATCGTCCAACCGAGGATGATCCACCCGATGCGTGACTCTGCTGGTCCGCACGGCAGAGCGTACGCGTCGCGGCCGACCCTTCTGCTGTCGACGCCCTCCATAGGCGCGCCGGTCAGATTTGCCTGTCGACAACCCGCATGGCCGGCAACCTTTCGGGCTTGAACCGTGTCGTCCTGGCGTCGCGGGTCGACGGGGAGGCCGTCATGATGGGTTTGGGTGTGTTCTGTGTGGTGGCCGGCACCAGCCTGGCCGCCGCATCCCTGTGGGCGCCCCGGTACCGCGCCCTCCTCGAAGGGATGGGCGGCTGCCTGTTCCTGGTCGGGCTGGGCTGCGCCGGTGCGGATCTGGCGCTGGCGTCCTGATCCGCGGCGATGGGCGGAATGATCCAGCGGGTTTTCGAGGGGCGGGGTTGCCAAGCTTGACCATATAGGCCAGCCTGTACGTAAGTAATGCGTCCCGATTGGAGCCGTACAGGAGTGCCAATGCTGGTCAATCACACGCGCCGCTTGCTCAATAAAGCGGCCGAATCCGGCGATTGTCGGATCTCCATCCAGCGGAAGCCGAACGCTTCCTGGCCCGCCGATCACAGCCGGCTCACCGCCCTCGAAAGCGTCGGCCATCTGGAGCGGATCGATCACGGCGACGAACGCGCGATCTGGCAGATCACCTCCGCCGGCCTGACGCAGCTTCAGACCTTCGCCGGAGGAGGCGCGTGATGGCCTCGATCAAGATCCGCGCGACCGATGACGGCACCTTCGTGGTCTATCGCAACGGCGCGGCCGTCGCCTCCGGGCTGACCCGCCATCAGGCCGAGCGCTGCGCGACGGTCCTGGGCTGGATTGCCCCGCATTCCTGAGCGGGTATCGATCGCAAGGAATCGTTAACCCTGTCGATCTACCCAGACTGCACCAGCCGATCGCTGGCCTTCCACGCCCATCCGATTTCGCCCCTCAACACGGGTGGGCGTGGAAGCCTAAGCACCCCCCGCGTTCGGCCTCAGAGCGCCCGGGCGTAGCCGGGCATCAGGTCGATGGCCTGGGCCGTCGCCTGGGACAGGCGCACCTCCGTCAGCGTGACCTCGGCCCCGGCTTTCACGGCTTCCTTGACGATCTGCACGCCGCTGTCGGGATTGTCCGCGATGACCGCGTAGAACACCGTCAGCAGGTTGTCCGGGGCGTCCTCGTCCCGGCGCGCGACCTTCACGATGAAGGCGGTTTGGTTCGGCTCGATCATGGCAGGCGTTGCGTTCCGTTCCCGACGGCGAAGAGATGACCCGGCATTCAGGCCGCGGTCAGGCGCTTGGTGTTGGAGGCGACGTGCTCGCGGTAGCGGGCGATCACCGTCTCGGGGGAACCGCCCGTCATCAGCATCGTCATGGCTTCGCCGGCGGCCTGCATCTTCTCGGTGACCATGGATTGCGCTTCGGCCATCCCCTCGCTGCCACCCCAGGCGAGGCGGACCAGGCGCAGTTCGACAACACGCTGAGCCTCGATGGCCAGCATCATCCAAGAGAAGAAGGAATTGTACACGGCTCACTCCGGACCGCGGCAGATGCGGCGGGGATTAAACTCGGCGGTCGCCTGGAACGATCCACCGGCGGCACGCGGGGCCGACCCGCGTTCCGGGCCGGCCTGCCTCTTGGCATGGCTCTTGGCATGGGAACGCGCTCAGATCACCCGCGCGCGAGCCGATCGCGGATGAGCGTGTGGAGCGCGCGCAGGTCGCTGCCGAACTGCCGGATGCCCTCGGCGAGCTTTTCGGTCGCCATGGCGCTCTCGTTCATCTCCCAGCGGAATGAGAACTCGTCGGTCGCCGGCACCTCGGGCGGCTCGCCGTAGGAGTCGGGGGAGAGGGCGCGGGGGAGGGGGCCCTCTGTCGCCGCGAGCTCCTCCAGGAGCTTGGGCGAGATGGTCAGGCGGTCGCAGCCCGCCAGCGCCTGGATCTGGCCGATGTTGCGGAACGAGGCGCCCATCACGACGGTCTTGATCCCGCGCGCCTTGTAGGCGGCGTAGATCGCCCGCACCGACTGGACGCCCGGATCCTCCGCCCCCGTAAAGGTCTTGCCCTCGGCCTTGGCGTACCAGTCGGTGATCCGCCCGACGAAGGGCGAGATCAGGAACACGCCGGCATCCGCGCAGGCCATGGCCTGGACCAGGGAGAACAGCAGGGTCAGGTTGCAGTCCACGCCCTCGCGCTGGAGCACGCGGGCCGCCTGGATGCCCTCCCAGGTGGAGGCGATCTTGATCAGCACCCGGTCGCGCGACACGCCGCGCTCGTCGTAGGCGCGGACGATCGCCCGGGCCTTCTCCAGCGTCCGGTCGGTGTTGAACGACAGGTTGGCGTCGACCTCGGTGGAGACGCGGCCCGGCACCAGCTTGGTCAGCTCGTAGCCCACCGACACGGCGAGCCGGTCGGCCACCGCCTGGACGACGTCCTCGGTCTCGCCGCCCTGTTTCTTGCCCCAGGCCACCGCCTCGTCGACGATCGGGGCGAGCCCCTCCATGCCGGCCGCCTTCAGGAGCAGCGACGGGTTGGTGGTGCAATCGACCGGCTTGAGCTTCTCGATGGCGCCGATGTCACCGGTATCGGCAACCACCACGGTCATGGTGCGGAGTTGATCGAGCAGCGATGTCATAGCCTACCTCGTGGATTGGCGCCCGGCCGACGAGGCCGTCGGGCTGCCGCGCCCGGACATATAAGACGCCCCCCCGGAGGCTTCGACGCCGCGCGGCTCGGGGCGAATCATCCGGCGAATGCGCCCGGGTGGCTCCGTACCACGATGGGGCGGGATCAGCCGACCGATCGCCAGTCGCGCAGCGACAGGGACCAAGCCTGGGCCTCGTTGTAGGCCACGGCCACACGGCCGTGGCTGAGGATCTTGGCGAGCATGACCCTGTCGCCCAAGGCGGTGATCTGGATCACCGTTGGGCCGTAGCCGGCATCACCGACGAGGCAGGTCCCGATATGCCAGCCCTGCTCGCGGCAGATCTCCGCCGCGCACCGGTGATCGTGCCGGGTCACGGATTGGCGCTGCGCGCGGCCGGCTGCGGGTTGGACGGGTTGCCGCCCGGAACCGCGCTGCCGTTCGACGGCGCCGTCGTGCCGCTCTCGCTGCCGGTGACCTGCTTGCGCGAGGCCGCCTGGCTCTGGCTGGCGTAATCCGGCGGCGAGCTCGCGCCCTGCCACGTCATCAGCCCGGCGAGCGCGGCGACCATGAGGCCGACGCTGGCGATCAGGACGATGAGCGCGGGCCGGCCGCGCTTGCCCTGCCGGCCGTCCTGACCGGAGAGTTGTTCTGCCATGGTGGAACCTCGTTGACCCACCGATGCGGGTCTTGGAGCGCGCACCGCCGAAGGGGATTCCGCTTCGGCGTCAGCGCGCGTGGGATGTGAGAGAGGAACAGGCCGCCGGGCCGATAGGTCCGCCCCTGTGGCCTTATGCACCGGCGCGGCGGTGCGAAGCTCCGGACTTCAGGTGGTGAAGACCAGCAGCAGCGCCCCGAGGCTGCCGAGCGCGGTCACACTGATCCCGCTCACGAAGGCGACGTCCCAGCCGGCGAACGTGTTGGTGATCGGCGCGAACCGATAGGCGGAATGCGTCACCAGCGCGCCGAGCACCGCGAGGGCCAGCGCGACCGACATCAGAATTGTCATGGGGTGTGATCCTTGTCCGCCAGTGGCGGGACTGACCGACCCTCCGCGGATACAGACAACGGACCGGCGGGCTCAGGTATCCGCCTGTTGCCGAACCTTGCGTGCCGCCGGTGACGCAGGCCCGGCCGGTCGCGTCTTCTGCCGGCCTGATCCGAGCGGCCGATACACCTAAGCCAGCGGCTCCAGACTACCTCTGGTCGATAACAACTGCGTCAGTGGTGCAGGCATACCAGTGGAAACAACGTAGGTCAGGGAACTTGCTTGTGCGCAACCCGTTTGAGCCCCGCTGCCGACAGGGCAGGGATCAGCACCGGGAGCCCGACCGATCGTGACGGCAGACATCGAACACAGAAGCACCGATCGGTCTATGCCGGCTCGCAAGGGCGTCCGTGTCAATATCCGTGCGAAATTGATGGCGATCTCGGCGCGCTCGCGACGCGGCCTCCCGGTAACGACGTCTAAAAGAATGGTATTTTCGTACTATTGAACGCGCGAAAGCCGCGCACATCTGGTGTCCGGTCCGGGGTCTTCTCAGGCACAGCGAGGTACCCATGACCGAACGCACGAAATTACCCTCTGCCGAGCACCTCAAGGCTTCGGTGAAGGAGGCCATCGGCAAGCTCACCGGGGATGCCCGGCTCGAGGCCGAGGGCCAGCGTCAGAAGCGGGCGGCTCAGGCGGCCAAGCCTCGCGACGACTGACTCCCCGTTTCAACCGGCGCCCCCACCCGGGCGCCATTCCCATCGAACCCATCACAACCGGAGAATGACATGGTCGATATCGACAGGATCACGGGCGCCGCGAAGGAGCTCGGCGGCAAGGTTCAAGGCGCCGTCGGCGACCTCACCGGCTCGCGGAGCGATTCCGTCGAGGGCCGCTTCCGCGAGGCGAGCGGGCAGGCCGAGAACTTCTACGGCCAGGCCAAGGACACGGTCCGGCACGCAGCCGACGAGGCCGCCGACTATGCCGAGGACGCCTACGAGCGCGGCGGCCACTACCTGCGCCGGGGCACCCGCGAGGTGAGCCATCAGGTCGCCGAGTACCCGCTCGCCTCCCTGCTGGTGGCCGGCCTGGCGGGCTTCGGCCTCGGCCTCCTGGTCAGCGCCAGCCGCGACTGAGAGCCTCTCACAGAACGCCCTCTGCGCTGTCGTATGCAGAGGGAGGCGCCCGGGTGATCGGGCGTTTTGTGAGGTGCTCCGAGCCCAGATCCCTCTTCCACAGACGACCGACGACCCGGAGTAACAGCGTGACCACCATCCCAACCACCGCGTCCCCCCTGGCGACAGGCGCATCTGCCGATACGCGTGCCGTCCTGCTCAACCAGGTCTCCTGGGGCGCGATCTTCGCCGGCGCCGCCACGGCCCTGGTGACCCAGGTGATCCTGAACCTGATCGGCGTCGGCGTCGGCCTGGCCTCCTTCGGCGCCAATGCCGCCGACAACCCGGCCGCCTCGACCGCCTCCATGGGCGCCGGGATCTGGTTCGTGGCCTCGGGCATCGTCGCCTCGCTGGTCGGCGGCGCCATCGCCGGGCGCCTGTCCGGCAAGCCGGTGGGCGGCTCGGCCGGCCTGCACGGGCTGGTCTCCTGGGCGGTGACGACCCTGGTGGTGCTCTATCTGCTGACCTCCGCGGTCGGGGGTATCGTCGGCGGCGCCTTCAGCGGCGTGACCAGCACCCTGGGCGGCGCCGGATCGCTGGTCGGCGGCACGGTCCAGACGGCCGCGCAGGCCGCCGCCCCCTCGCTGGCCAAGATCACGAACCCGCTCGACGGGATCGAGAGCACCGTGCGCCAGCAGGCCGCCGGCCAGGACCCGCAGGCCGCTCGCGATGCCGCCGTGGCGGCCGTGAAGGCCCTGTTCACCGGTGACCCGGCCCAGAAGCAGCAGGCCGAGACCCGCGCCGCGGACGCCCTCGCTAAGGCGCAGAACGTCCCGGTCGAGCAGGCCCGCCAGCAGGTCCAGGACTACGAGAAGCAGTACGAGCAGGCGGTCGCCACCGCCAAGCAGAAGGCTGAGGCCGCCGCCGTCGCCACGAAGTCGGCGGCCACCCAGGGCGCCTTCTACGCCGCCCTGGCGCTGGTGCTCGGCGCACTCGCCGCCTTCCTGGGCGGCCGCCTCGGCGCCCCCAAGCCCGTCACCCTGCTCGGCGCCTACGAGACCCGCCGCGCCTGATCCCCATCGGTCCCCGCCTTCCGGCGGGGACCTCTTCCGACCGGCATGAGCCGGCCATCGCGCAACCCTGAAGGAGAGTTTCGATGAGCAGCACCACCGACAAGATCAAGGGTCTGGCCAACGAGGCCGTGGGCAACGTCAAGCAGGCCGCCGGCAACGTGACGGGCAACGACAAGCTCGTGGCCGAGGGCAAGGCGCAGGAGCTCAAGGGCGAAGCGCAGAAGACCGTGGGCGACGTCAAGGACGGCGCCAAGAACCTGGCCGACAAGGTCACCGGCCGGAGCTGAACCGGTTCGGCGGGGCCGGCTGGTCCGGCCCCGTCCCGAGCAACTGCACAACCAGGAGAGCAGCATGAATCGCGACCAGATTGCGGGCGCGTCCCGCCACGTGAAGGGCCGGGCCCAGACCACCGTCGGCGGCCTCACCGGCGATCCGGGCCGGCAGGTCCGCGGCGCCGTGAACCAGGTGGCCGGCGGCGCGCAATACGTTTACGGCCGCGCCCGCGACCGGGCCGAGGATCTCGCCGAGGATGGTCGCCACCTAACTCACGCCGCCTCCGAGCGCGCCGACCACCTGATCGACGACGGGCGCCGCTACGCCCGCGAAGCCCGTCGCCGGGGCGAGACCTACGGCCGCCAGGCCGTCCGCTACGCCGACACCAACCGCACCAGCACGCTGCTCGGCATCGCAGCGCTCGCCTTCGCGGCCGGCTGGCTCACCCGCCGCGGTCGCTGATATCGATAGCCGACCGACGCCCGGCCTCATCCCGAGAGGCCGGGCGGGTTCCGGTCGGGGACAGGGAGGGCACGGCCGATGAGGCGGTTCGGCACGCTGCTGCTGCGCCCGGAGATCGTCTTCCTGATCCTCGCCATCGGGCTTGGCCTTGCGGCAGCCGGCGCCTACTGGGCCTCGCGCGCGACGGTGCTGACGGTGGCGGTCGCCCCGCGTGACGGCACCGAGCCGGCGGTGATCCAGGCCTATGCCGACGCCCTGGCGAAGCGGCACAAGGAGATCCGGCTCAAGATCCTGCCCTTCGACGACGTGCGCGACAGCGCCGAGGCGCTCCGCGACGGCCGGGCCGACCTGGCCGTGGTCCGACCCGACGTCGCGCTGCCGGATAACGGCTTGACCCTCGCCATCCTGCGCGACCAGGCCATGATCATCGCCTCGCCCGAGGCGTCCGGCATCACCACGTTTCCCGATCTCGACCGCAAGCGCCTCGCGATCCTGGCCCACCGGGACGCCGACGAGACGCTGATCAAGGCGATGCTGGCCCATTACGGCCTGACGCTGGCCGGCCCGGACAGCAAGGGACCGCTTCCGCCCCGGCAGGTCGCCCTCGTGGAGGTCGGCGAGGCCGACCTCACCGCCGCCCTGACCCGCAAGCAGGTGGACGCCGTGGTCTCGGTGATCGCACCCACCGCCCCGACGGCGCAGCGCATCGTCGAGAGCGTCCAGGCGGCGAGCCGCACCGGGAAGGTCGCGTTCGTCGACGTGGAGAATGCCGACGCGATCGTGGCCCGGATGCCCCGCCTCCAGATGGTGAGCATGCCGGCCGAGACGTTTGGGGGCAGCCCCAAGGTGCCGGAGGCGGACGTGCATACGGTCGGGGCGTCCTACCGGCTCATGGCGCGCTCCAGCCTGCCCCGTTCGGTGGCGGCGGACGTGACCCAGCACCTGTTCGAGCTGCGCAGCGGCATGGCGAACGCCACGGCGGCCGCCGACTACGTCCAGGCCCCGGCCTACGAGAGCACGGCCGGCGCCACCAGCGCGCGGCTGCCGATCCATCCCGGGGCGGTCGATTATTTCGAGCGCGAGCAGCAGAGCTTCGTCGAGCGCTACGAGACCTGGATCTACCTCGTCGCCTTCCTGGGCGGCGGCATCGGCTCGGGCGTCGCCTGGGTCGGGCAGCGGCTCTCGCGGTTGCGGCGCGAGCGGATCGAGGAGGCGACCGACCGGCTCCTGGCGATCCGGCAGGAGGCCCAGGATTCGCCCGATCCCGAACGCCTCGTGATGCTCGCCCGCGAGATCGACGATCTGGCCGGCGACATCGCCCGGCACGCCCTGGAGCGCCCGACCGAGGCCCGGACCCTGTCGGCGGCGGCCATCGCCATCGACGCGGCCCGCTCCACGATTAAGCGCGCCATCGCGGCCGGGCGCCACGGTGACGACGCCCCGGCTTTGGCCGGCCAGACCGTCGCCTCCGGACCCGAGACGGCCTGACCCGAACCTCAGGGCGCCTTCCGGCGGGCCTGCGCGGCGGCCCATTCCCGGTCGCGCTCGGCCTGGGCGGCCCGCTGCTCGGCGGCGTAGGCCTCCTGCTCGGCCCGTTCCCGCTTCCGCTTGAGCTCGGCCGAGGCGGCGGCCCGCTTCTTCCACGCCTCGGTCTCGGCCTTCTGGCGCCGCAACTCTTCGACGGTGATCGGCTTCACCGGCTCCTTCGGCTGCGCCCACGCGAAGGGCCGCCGCGGGGATTGCGGCGGCCGGCGCGGCGGCTCCGGATCCGCCGAAGGCCGTGGACCGTGTAGACCCGCGATGGCCGCGTCCAGCGTCAGCCCGAGGCCGGCCGCGATGCGCGCGGCCGCCGCCCGCGCCGCGTCCCGCTCGCCCGCGGTCGCGCCCCGGGCCGCCAGGGCGAGGCACTTCTCAAAGCGGTCGCGCTCGGCCGGCGTCATGGCGGGTTCCGGATCGGCAGGGTCGTCGGGGTCTTATACGGTTTCGGCTTCGCAGACCCTGCCGACGGCGTCGCGTCAACGGTTGCTCAAAAGCGCCCGGGCCAGGAGGTGGAGCGTCGCGCCGAGGCCCAGCGCGCAGGTCGAGACCACTAGGACCTGAAGCCCGCTGATGCCGGGCCGGGGGCCGAAGCTGTAGGCCAGCAGCGAGCCGCACGAGCCGGCAGAGACCACGCCGGACGCGATGGTGTTGAGCCACGTCGCCGACAGGCGGCGCCGTTCATCGTTGATGTCGCCCATGGCCGGCTCCCATCACGGGCGAGGTCAAGCTTATTTTCATACAGAAGGAATTATTACCAGAAGTTGCGATCCGCTGCAAGAGCCGCCGTCGAACCGGTCACGCGCCGTTCGCCCCCGTTCGGCAGCGCGCATAGCCGCGGGAGATCAGCCGGCTCTGCTGCGTCACACGCTGTTCGGCCTCGCCGAGATCGGTCAGCGCGTCCGTGATCGCCGCGACCAGCGCGTTCCAGGCGTCACCCCGCGCCGCGCGATGGTAGGCCAGCGCGATCGCCTCGGCCTCGGTGAGCCGAATCTCCGCGGTCGGTTCGTGCGGGTGTGCGAGCATGGCCATTCCGTTCTACCAAGAACATATAGCGAACAAAGCGCAGCAGCCGTCCCGGTTCAACCCCTGCGGTGCCGCGAGGTCGGATTCCGGTGGACGCCTGTTGATGGCCTCCGGAAAGCGCAATGGTGGCGGGGCCTTACCGTGCCCGCGGGCCGAGCTCGTGTGAGCCGGTGGCGACCGGTAGCAGAGTGATGGTGGTTCCGCGCTCCGGTTCCGATTGGATCTGCAGGATGATGGAAGCGTTCGGAGAGAGCCGGCGTCCGCAGATCCGGCAGGCGGTGCAGCGGATTTTCGAGAGCACCGGGATCCGGTTCCCCGTGATCGGCGCCGACCGGGTCGCCGTCGCGGAGCGGCTGCGGTTCGGCGAGGGGCCTTCGTTAACGCCGGCGCTGCATCCTTATCGGCACCGAAACCGTTGCGCGTGTCCGTAAGTCCGGTTGCCGAGGCGCCTGCCATGACCATTCTGAGCGTCCTCTGCCTGGTCACGGGCGCCACCCTGGCGGGCATCGCCCCGCGGCGATCGGTGCAGCAGGCGGCCCTGGAGAGTGCGGGCGGCAGCCTGATCGTGCTCGGACTCGTCATCATCGGCGCGGGCCTGCCCCTGTTCAGCTGAGGCCGCCCGCGGATCTGGCCTGCCACGCACGCCCGGAACTTCGGGGCGGTTTTCGCGGCCGGGACCAGCGGATCGACCGACCAGGGCCGCGCTTCGCACGCGGCGTTGCAGTCTTCCCGTGCGCCAGGGGCGATGTATCGCGGCGAAGATCAATCAGACTAGACCGGATCTGCGCAAGATTATCCCGGCCGGTCCGCCTCTGGTATTTGCCGCAGATCACCCCTATGGTTCGTTCTCTGCCATGTGTCTTTGTATTTTGAAGTGTTACAAAGAACGAATGTGAGGCGTTCCGAGCATGTCCGGTCTGAACGGGGATGAGAAGCCGGGGAGCCGCCAGGAGCCGCGGCTGGCACTCCGGGCCTTGGCCTCCGAGCACGAGGTCGTCATCCGGCATGCCGGCCAGCGCGACCGGCTCCGCATCACCGCCAACGACACGCTGATCCTGACCAAATGACGATGCCGCACACCTGGTCGCGCCGCGCCCTGCTGACCGCCGCCGCGACGGCGGCCCTCGCCCCGCGGGGCGCTGCCGCCGTGGAATCGGCCGCCCGGATCGCCTCCCTCGGGGGCGCCGTGACCGAGATCCTGTACCGGATCGGCGCCGGCCCACGGATCGTCGCGGTGGACACCACCAGCCTCTACCCGCCCGAGGCCCTGCGCGAGAAGCCGAATGTCGGCTATCTGCGAGCGCTCTCGGCCGAAGGCCTGCTCGCCTGCGGGCCCGATCTGGTGATCGCCGCCGACGGCGCCGGCCCGCCCCCGGTTCTGGCCCAGCTGCGCGAGGCCGGCCTGCGCGTCGAGACCGTGACCGAGCCGCCGAGCCCGGAGGGCGTTCTCGACAAGATCATGGTGATCGGCCGCCTCGCCGGCCTCGAGGCGGAGGCCGAGACTCTGGCTGCCGAGGTCCGCGCCCATTTCGCCGCGGTCGCGGCCAGGCGCGCCCGGATCGACACGCCGGCCCGGGCGATCGTGGTCCTGTCCCTCCAGGGCGGCCGGACGGTCGTGGGCGGCGCCGGCTCCACGGCGGACGGCATCCTGACGCTCGCCGGCATCACCAACGCGGCCGCCGGCGTCGCCGGGTTCAAGCCGATGACCGACGAGGCCATCGTGGCCGCCGCCCCCGACGCGGTGGTGATGATGCAGAACGGCCCAGAGCCGCCCAAGCCCGAGACCGTCTTCGCCCCCGACACCGCCCTGGGCCGCACCCCCGCCGCCGCCCAAGGCCGGCTCATCGCCATGGATGGCCTCTACCTCCTGGGTTTCGGGCCGCGCACCCCCCAGGCCGCCACCGAACTGATGCGGGCGATCTATCCGGGTCTGCCGGGTGAGTGAGTTTTTCGTCGACCCCAAATTTGCCTCCCGCCACCTCATCTTGAGGTGGCGGAGCGAAGCGGAGCCCTCGAAGGAGCCCTCCAGCCATCGCGGTGATTTCTGGAGGGCTCCTTCGAGGCTTCCGCTGCGCGAAAGCACCTCAGGATGAGGGGGCGACTGGGAGATCCGTCGGTTCCGCTGAACCACCGCGCCGCCCTGCCATGGGTTTTGGCGGCGCTCACCCTGTTGATGCTCGCGGTTGCGCTGCTCTCAGTGAGTCTCGGGGCGATCCGCATCCCGCCGGAGCGGGTCGTGGCGGTGCTCACCGGAAGCTCGGGCGATCCGGCGCTGGCACGCGATGCCCTGGTGGTGCTCAACATCCGGCTGCCCCGCACCCTGCTGGGGCTGATGATCGGCGCCGGGCTCGCGGTCTCGGGGGCGCTGATGCAGGGGCTGTTCCGCAATCCGCTGGCCGATCCGGCCCTGGTCGGGGTCTCGTCGGGGGCGGGATTTGCCGCCGCCTGCATCATCGTGCTGGGCGACCGGCTGCTCGCCTATGCCGGCGTGCCGGGGCCGCTGCCCTATCTGGTCCTGCCGGCCGGCGCCTTCCTGGGGGGACTGGGCGCGACCCTGATCCTCTACGGGCTGGCGACCCGGTCCGGCCGGACCGCCGTGGCGACGATGCTGCTCGCCGGCATCGCCCTGGGGGCGCTGAGCGGCGCGCTCACCGGCCTGCTGACCTATGCCAGCGACGACCGGCAATTGCGCGATCTCACCTTCTGGTCGCTGGGCAGCCTCGGCGGCGCCACCTGGGGCAAGGTCGCGGCCTCGGCACCGCTGATCCTGCCGGTGCTGGTCGCGGTGCCGTTCCTCGGCCGCGGCCTCAACGCCCTGGTGCTGGGGGAGGCCGAGGCGTTCCATCTCGGGATCCCGGTAGAGCGCCTGAAGCGCGCCTGCATCCTCCTGGTCGCCGTCGCCGTGGGGGCGAGCGTGGCTGGCGCCGGGGTGATCGGCTTCGTCGGCCTCGTGGTGCCGCACGCCCTGCGCCTGGCGATCGGCCCCGAGCATCGCCTGCTGCTGCCGGCCTCGGCGCTTCTGGGGGGGGCGTTTCTGGTGCTGGCCGATGTCGTCGCCCGGCTGGTCGCGGCGCCGGCCGAGCTGCCGATCGGGATCGTCACCGCGCTCGTCGGCGCGCCGGTGTTCCTGTGGCTGCTGCTCGGCCGGGCGCGAGTCGCCGCCGATGCCTGAGCCGGCCCTGCTCAGCGCCCGCGACCTCACCGTCACGGTGGCCGGGCGCGACCTCGTGCGCGACGTGTCCCTCGACGTGGCGGCCGGCTCCCTGCAGGTGATCGTCGGCCCGAATGGGGCCGGCAAGTCGACCCTGCTGCGCCTGCTCTGCGGCGAGCTGCGCCCGACCCACGGGCAGGTCGCCTACGGGGGCGAGGCGGTGGGCACGATTCCGGCCTGGCGGCTCGCCGCGATGCGGGCGGTGCTGCCGCAGGCCGCGCGCCTTGCCTTCCCGTTCGCCGCGGCCGAAGTGGCCCGGATCGGCCTCGACGGGATCGGCCGGGGCCTCGGCGCCCGGGACCGCGACGCGATCCTGGCCCGCGCCCTCGACCGGGCCGACATCGCCCATCTCGCGTCCCGGGCCTACCCGACCCTGTCGGGCGGCGAGCAGGCCCGGGTGCAGTTCGCCCGGGTGCTCTGCCAGATGGAGGCCGGCCGCACGGTGGCGGACCGGCAGGTGCTGTTCCTCGACGAGCCGACCGCGAGCCTCGACCTGCGCCACCAGGGCGCGCTCCTCGACGCCGCCGCGGCGCTGGCGGCCTCGGGTACCGCGGTGGTGGCGATCCTGCACGACCTCAACCTCGCGGCCGCCTATGCCGACACGCTGCTGGTCCTCGAAGGCGGCCGGCTGGTCGCCACCGGGCGACCCGCTGACGTGCTGCGGGACGACCTGATCGCCCAAGTGTTCGGGGTGCGCTGGCCAGTCGGAGAAATCCCCGGCCCGGATCAGCCCTTCATCCTGCCGCACCGGACCTGATCTCCGGTTCGGACCCGTCATGGTTTCAAAAGGGCGTCGACCTTTTGCGGGTCCAGGGCAGAGCCCTGGGGTGTCTCAGGAGCTCCGCCCCCGAACCCCGCCAAAGGGCTGAGCCCTTTGGAAACCCGGACTTACCGATGCCGGGACGGGTGGTATTCGCGGTAGCTCAGGCCGAGCACCGCGGCGAGCAGCCCGGCGCCCCGGCACAGGGTGTAGCCGCCACTGATGAGGGTGGCCGGCCGGAGCGACAGCCCGGCGATCCCGAGGCGCGCGAGGCCGCCGCCGAGGCGGGCCAGGCCCCGGGCGGCGTTCGAGAGCCGCCCGCTCACCGTCTCCGGCCGGAGGCGGCCGAGATAGGCCTCGACGCTGCCGCTGCGATACCAGCGAGCCAGAAGCCAGCGGACCCGCATCCGGTGGGCCGGGATGCTGTCGTACACGATCGCGTCCGGCGCCCAGGCGATCTTGTGCCCGGCGCGCAGCAGGGCGTGGAAGAAGAACGTGTCCTCGCCGCCCATGGTGTT
>NZ_JAKSYK010000137.1:0-2162 GCF_022829425.1 Methylobacterium sp. J-072
CGACCCAACCCAGACGCCTGGGCCGCCGTCATCCCTTCTCCGAAGCGGACGTTCGTCAGCCGTCCGGCAACTTCGGCTCGGGGCGGCTTCCAGACCTTCAGCCAAAACCGCTGGAATGATCGCTCGTCCCCGACCGCTGCCGTGGGTGCAGAACGGTCGGGCATCGAACTTCTCATCTGCGAGATGATATCAGACGAGGCGGGCGCCCCCATCGATGTGCAGGGTCTCGCCGTTCATGAAGCCATTGCTCATAAGGAAGACGACCGCCGCGCCCGCCTCCTCGGCCGTGCCGAGGCGTCGCTGCGGCAGCTTCTCGGTCAACGCGGTCACGTAAGCGTCGCGGTGGGCGCCGAGCGTACGGGCCAGGAGCGGGGTGTCGGTGGTGCCCGGCGATAGGGTATTCACCCGTATCGGTGCCAGTTCGAGCGCGAGGCCGCGCGCGAACGCCTCCATCGCGGCTGAAGCGGCCGCCAGCACGGCGGTGCCCTGGGCGCTGGGGCGGTCTGCCAGGGCGCCGGAGATGAAGGTCACGGAGCCGTTCTGCGCAAGTCGGCCGCCCAGGGTACGCAGCGTGTGGAGCGCCGCCCAGATCCGCTCGTCGAAGGCCCGCTTGAGGTAGTCGACCTCGGCCTCCAGGATCTTTCCGGCCACGAACGTGCCGGCCAGCAGTACGAGGTGGTCCACCTGCGGGATGTCGGCGAGCGCCGCAGCGATGGTCTGTGGCCGGGTCACGTCCGCGGCGCGCCAGCCGCTGAAGCCGTTCTCCGCCGCCACGCGCTCGGCACCCTCGGCGTTGAAGCCGACCACGATGACCTTGGCGCCCGCGGTCTTGGCCTGCTGAGCGGCCGCAAGGCCGATGCCCGAGGTACCGCCGAAGATGACGACGGTGCGGTCCTGGAGAGTGCTGGTCATGACGATGATCCTTCCCGGCGCCGCGGCTGCAGCGCCTATAGGAAAAAGAATGGATCATCGCTTCGAGCTTGATAATCGGGCTCGTCTTCGTTTCAATCTTGCCGTCATGGAACAGATCGGTCTCGACCGCCTCACCGGCATCATCGCCTTCGCGCGCTCGGCCTCGCTCGGCAGCTACACTGCCGCCGCACGCTCCCTCGGCATCTCGCCCTCGGCGGTGAGCAAGAGCGTGCAGCGGCTCGAGGAACGGCTGGGCCTGAGCCTATTCACCCGCACCACGCGCTCGCTGACCCTGACGCCGGAAGGCCGCGACCTGCACGAGCGGGCGCTTCGTCTCCTGCGCGAGGCCGAGGAAATCGAGCAGGCCGCCGTGGCAGCGCGCTCCGAGCCGGCCGGCACCCTGAAGGTGACGGCGCCATTCCCCATCGGGGTACATCTACTGGCCCCGGCGCTGCCGCGCTTCCGCGAGCGCCACCCAAGGCTATCCATAGACCTGCGCCTGGGCGACCGCTTCGTGGACCTGATCGAGGAGGGCATCGATGTCGCGATCCGGGTAGGCGAGCTCGCGGACACGCGCCTAATCTCCCGGCGCCTTGCGCCGCACCGGCTCGGCGCCTTCGCCTCGCCGAGCTATCTGCAGCGGCGCGGCACGCCGGTGCATCCGGATGAACTGGTCCGCCACGACTGCGTGAACTTTCGCTTCCAGAGCACGGGCCAAGCTCTGCGCTGGCCGTTCCAGATCGGCGGCCGCACGGTCGAGATCTTGCCGAACGCCAGCATTGTCACGGACTTCAGCGACGCCGTGGCGGCCGTCCTGGTGGCCGGCGGCGGCATCGGCGTCTCGCCAACTTACATCGCAGCTCCGTATGTCGAGCAGGGCGTGCTGGTGCCGGTCCTGCAGGAATTCGTTGTCGAGCGTTCCGTCATCACGGCGCTATGGCCGGAGAGCCGGCGCGGCAACCCGAACGTGAAAGCCTTCCTGGCTTTCCTCGGGGAGGTGTTTCCGTCCCCGACACCTTGGGACAGGGTGCTCTCCGCACGGGTCGGAGACAAGCAGGATGCCAGCCCGGTGGGCGCGAAGCCCGCTTGAACGTGCTGGCGTGATGGCCGCTTGAGCGGCGTCCGCCTCTGTTACGAAGCGGACCTTCAAAAGTTCGGGCTCAAGGTCCGAAAGGGGTCGGGAGCGGGCTCGGCGGCGATGTCCGCTTTCATACATCGCCGTCCCGAAGCGGACCGGCAGAAATCCACCC
>NZ_JAKSYK010000140.1:0-281 GCF_022829425.1 Methylobacterium sp. J-072
TCGGGCGGCCCGATGGAGGCCGGCAAGGTCCAGCTGCCCGGCATCGCCAAGAAGGTCGATCTGGTCGACGCCATGATCGCGGCGGCCGACGACCGGATCTCGGACGCCGATGTCGAAGTGATCGAGCGCTCGGCCTGCCCCCTCCTTCGAGGCCCAGCGATCTGCGATCGCCGGGCACCTCAGGATGAGGTCGCGGGTCGGAGTTCTTTAATTGGATGAATTCGTGGCGGCAGGTCGTCCTGCCGCGACCGTCACCCGCCCGAACGCAGCCCTACCGCTCC
>NZ_JAKSYK010000142.1:0-323 GCF_022829425.1 Methylobacterium sp. J-072
CAAAAGGGGACCAGATCATAAAGTCGATCGGGCAGGCCGCCCGGATCGGGATCTGCGAGGAGGCGGATGCCAAGGTCCACCTGTTCCTGCACGTGAAGGTGCGCGAGAACTGGGTCGACGACCCGGCGCGCTACCGCGCGCTGGGCCTGGAATTCCCGCGCGGCTGAAAAGGGTTCCCAAAGCGCTTAGGACTTAGGCGAGGGTCGAGGGCGGAGACCCTCATGCATCGGCCGGAGTCCGACAGAAGCGCGCTGACCTACACCTGCAAAAGGTCGAAGACCTTTTGAAACCAGGATTGTCCGCCGCCAATGCGCTCAGCCGAG
>NZ_JAKSYK010000143.1:0-335 GCF_022829425.1 Methylobacterium sp. J-072
CAACGCGTGATGACGTCCAACCCGTCATTGCGAGCGCAGCGAAGCAACCCAGGGCTCCGCGACGCATAAGAACTTTACGCAAGGCCCGGATACAGATCGCACCGATCCGGGTTCATCGCCTCGATCAGGGCGAGCTGCTTCTTCCGGGAGCCGGCCTTGCTCTGTGTCTCGCGGGCGATGGCCTCGCTCATCGTCGGGTAGCCCTCGTACCAGACCAGGGGCTTGCATCCGTAGCGGCGCGTGAGGCCGGGGCGGAGGGCTTCGCGGTGCTCGTAGGCGCGCCGGGGCCGGCACGCGGTGACGCCGGTATAAAGCCTCCCGTTGCGGCGTGTGGG
>NZ_JAKSYK010000149.1:0-5735 GCF_022829425.1 Methylobacterium sp. J-072
CCGCCGTTCCCGACAAACCCAGTGATCCGCTCGCGAAGGTCCAATGAATAGCAGCCGCCCATGATCCTCCTCCTCGCACAAGCGAATCAGTTCGACAGCCCAGCCGCAACCCACGAGTCTGATTTCTAGGACGACGCTCTAGCGGCGGAAGCAGCCTCGGTTAGAAGCTCCTCTCCACAGCCGTGTTTGTAGCCGCGACGCCTAACGACCTTGGGGATAGCACGGATTCGCTCACTCCGCTGCGGGATTGTCGTGGTAGGTCGCTTCGGCTGACAAACCTTTCTCTCTCGGTTCAGCCTTCTCCGGGGTCCCTTCGGAAGCCCCCTTTAAGCCCATTGCGGCTCTGAGGAAATCGCTCGGCCGGACTACCTCGCCCCCGTCACCATCATACTTAAAACGGCATCACCTCGCGTATAGGTGCGCTAGGTGGAGACGTTCGCCTTGGAGATTCAGAACGGTGGCGGGCAACGCCAGGTCCTTTGCTACGCCGCTGCCGAACCAGTCGCCCCGTAGCTGCGATCTCTCGCGATGAAACCGGCCCAGCTCAATCACATCGCAACGCCGCGCATCTTCCGCCAGAAGGAGGCACTATTCGAGTCGTCCTGATTTTAAGAGCTGATTCGCGTCTACCATTACGCGTTCTATGACCTGAGCCTGTTATGCCGCGAACGTCGCGACCAAGTGGCTGCGTCCTACTCCTCGACCAACGCCATAAACGAGGCACCGCGGGAAACCATGGGATGTATAATTGCAAAGACGGTCGGAAAACCCTCGCCGCCACTCTGGGCCGGACAAACACGAACCTGCGTATTATGATCGAGCGACCGCCTCGGTTATAGTCACATCAGAGCGATACGATCTCTCCTGTACCAGCTGCGTTGCCCAGTACATCCTTGCTGTCGATCATCCGGAGCTTTTCGTCGCCCGCTGAGGCCCTCCGGAACGCGGATCCTGTGAGCCTTAACAAAAACCACCTGATGACCGGCGGCCTAGAACTCGTCGCTCAACGCGATGTCGCTCCTCCGGCGGCGGAGCTAGAGAACGCATCGCTACCGCCCTGGACACCAGCGGTACCCAGCGGATTCCCGCGCGTGTCGGAACTCAGGTTCAAGTCCCTCTGGACCAGACCGGGGGGAGCGGGATCGAAGAGCTCGACCGGGTTGAAGACCTGCTGTCCGCCCGCGAGAGGCTTCACAACGGTCTCGGGGCGGACAGAATCCGTGCAAAGCCCAGTACAGATCGGTTCGACTAGATCGGTTTGCTGGCAGATAGGCCGCATCACGCCCCTGACGCACGCACACCGGCAGGCTGCCCACACCGGCGTGGGCAGAAGCAGAAGGGAGCAGAGCAAGAGGATCGATCGCATGGCACATGGCCCTTGATGATGCCGCTCCGACCGGGCGACGGGTATCATAGTAGCAGGCCGGCGCAGCGGTCGCGAGACGCGGCCGCGACCCCGGGGAACCCCGCATGCGCCTTCGAGGCGCTGCCGCCCCCTCCAAGCTGTGGAAGCTTCAGTTGGGGGAGGGCGCCTCAGGTCACTCTCAATCCATTGCGCTCACTCGGCTGCAGCCGTCTCGTGATGGGGATCCTCATGGTCGGATGCCCTTTCATTCTGGTCGGACTCGGTATCGGTATCGTCGGTCTCATCCTCGGATCCCTCGGCGGTGGTGAAGAAGTCACCCTTCCGCACCGCTTCGCCTCCCGTCACCATCATGCTGAGATAGGTGTTGAGGGTGTTCGGGGCGACGTCGGGCAAGCGCTCCGCGATCTCCGCATGGGTCAATCCTTGTGGCCCGGCGCTGCCAAGGAGAGCTTTTAGGCGTCCCTTGGCCGAGTTCGATCTTGGACCGCGAGCTCCGCGTCGCCCACTGCGACCAGACGCAGCTTGATCCTCGACCGATGGTCGCGGATTGTCAGATGAACGAAGGACGGCCACGTCCTTCAGTGGGACGCCCTCGACAATCGCCGTCAGCGCAGCTTCCGCTGCGCGCAATTTGGTCAGTTCCGCAGAGATCCTGTCATAATCGCTTTGAAGCGCAGCCCTCCGCGCTCGCACATCAACCAGCGCCTTCGTTAGGGTGTTGTCCTCAGCCATTGGCGGGCCTCACTGCATACATTCGTTCGTGAGCGGTCATAGGTCATAGGACCCTTGAAGCGTCAACAACGAGCTGGAATGTCGTTGTGGAGTTTAGATAGGTCTTCGAGGAGCTCCTGCGATGTGGGCAGCACATTGCCTGGCATAGAGATATCTTAAACGTTCCCGCCAAACGCGGCTGGCATTGAGGGGGGTGTAGACCGCTCCCAAAAGTATGGTTCCTACCCGCCTACGTCAACGCCACCACGACTCAGCCAAACCGGACTTATTCTGTGATCGTGGTTCGTATCAACCTTACTAATGCCAACGTTTCGGCGCCTGGAAATGCAGGAGTCTAGACATGCGGAGCTCTTTACGTCCTTAAACATCATCGATAAAGGATAAAGTTATTTCATAGACATCCCCCCCCCGGGATCAACACATTCAAGCTTTGACAACCCATGCCAACGGCGATAGTAATTTTATTCGCATAGGAAGTGGCTGCGTCTCTGATAAAGGCATGCACATCGTCATCAAATCGAATCAAATTGAAATTTCGATATCGGCGAGGACGTCCGCTTGGCGATGGCTAATATCTATATCGGACCGGGCTCGATGCTTCGCATTGGTGACAGGACCGGCGTCACCGGGCTCGTCCATCTCAAGCCGGTCGAGGCGAAGGCAATCGAGATCGGGACGGATTGCTCGATCGCATCCGGCGTCTAGATGACGACAAGCGATTTCCACTCGATCATCAGTCGGAGTGGCGGCGTGCGGCTGAACCCGGCCAAGCCCGTCCGCGAGGGAACCATGTTTGGATCGCCAACCAGGCAACGCTCCTCAAGGGCTCGACCATAGGCGACAACGCGATCATCGGGGCGCACGCGGTCGTCACTGGGGTCCTGCCGCCCCATTGCATGGCCGCCGGCAACCCCGCTCGCATCGTGCGCGAGGATGTCATCTGGCGGTCGGACCTGATCTGACCGTCGGCGTCGCGACAACGGGGCGGGGGACCGCACGCCAGGACCTCATATTTACCGGGAGCGCCTGTTCCGGTAGGGCGAGGGCCGCCGGCGAGCCGCTTGCCCGGCGTGACGCTCAGCCCTCGACGCAGCCCCTACGAAGACATGCTCATCCGAGCCCCAGGCCCCGACACAGCCCCAAGTGAAGCCCGCATGCCGGAGCGCGCGCACCGGGCTGGCTACGTGCGAGCCAGGCGTTGAAGACCCTCTACGGCCTCTATTACAGCTGGGTGGGTTCCGCCTTCGTACGCTTGAGCCGCAACCCGCTGATCCAGCTGGCGGCAAACGGTAGCCTTCCTCCGGCGAGCGATATCGCGTCGGCGGCGGAGCAGATCGCGGCGCTTGAGCCGTATGTCGATGCCGGCTTCTACGCGAGCTGGTACGGCATTACCCGCGATCACGTGCGCGACTACCTCACAGTTGGCTGGCGCGAGGGCCGGGATCCGAGGCCCGACTTCGCCACCGCAGACTATCTCGTAGCGCGGCCCTATCTGGCCAGGGCCGGCATCAACCCGTTTCTGCACTGGGTAACGGCGCAGCGCGCCAAGGGCGGCGCTCTGCCCAAGCCCGACCCGAGGCAGACCGAGCGCCTTGCCCGCCGCCTGGTGGACGGCGCATTCTACCTCGCCAACAACCCCGACCTGCAGGAAGCCGGCGTCGATCCGGCCGGCCATTACATGACCTCCGGCTGGCGCGAGGGCCGCGAGCCGTCGCCGCACTTCGACACCCTGGCCTATTGCTTGACCCCTCACATCTCCTACACTTCACAGAAACCGCTGGGGCATTACGTCCTGCACGGCGGACCGGCCCGGCCTAGTCCGGAAGACGCGCTCGTCCTCCAGGCCGAGACGCTGGCGCCGTATTTCGACGCAGCCTATTACCGCGATGGCCTCGACGAGCGAGAAGCCCAGGACCTCTTCAAGGCCTCCGACGCGGAGCTGCTGCGGGCCTACGTTGCTGGCGGCTGGCGGAGGATGCGCAGCCCGCGCCAGGATTTCGACCCGGCCGGCTTCGTGCAGGCGCGCGCCGGCAGCCGGGCGGTGATCGGCGGCCCATTCTTCCGATATGTCGCCGAGGCGCTCCTTTCCGGCGCCACGCCGTTCTCGGGCGAGGACCAGCCAAAGTTTCCTGCCGTGGACGAGGCCTGGTACCGGGCGACCTACCCCGATGCGCAGAGCTTGCCCCCCTACGTGCATTTTTCCACGGCCGGCTTCCGGGAGCTGCGCGATCCGGGCCCGGGCCGCTCGACGCTCGACGCGCTGCTGCGGGTCTGCGGCCTGCGCCCGGTGCGTCCCACGATCGGGGATACGGGCTGGCTGGGCGAGATCGGGCGCTCACCCGTCGACCGGGCGGCGTCCCTGGATTTGCAGGCCGAGCTAGCGGCTTTGCATTTCGACCACACCTTCTACCGGCAGCGCTACGGACTGGCGGAGGATGTCGACGCCGTCCGCGACTATTGCGACGCCGGCTGGCGCAGGGGCCGCAACCCGCGCGCGGATTTCAACGGCTGGGCCTACCGCGCCCACCATCCCTATGTGGAGGCGACGGGAATCGCCCCCTTCGTCCACCACCTCGCTACCGCGCTGCTGCGTGGCACCGATCTCTCGCGTGACGCCTTCGATCCGGCCTACGGCACCCCGCCCGCGGCAGAGGATGCGGACCTGCTGGACCAGGCCCGGCTGATCGAGCCGTATTTTGACGCGGCCTGGTACCTCAAGCGCTATCCCGACACGCGCGGCTTCGAGAACGGCCCGGTCATTCACTTCCTGTCCCATGGCCAGGAGGAAGATCGCGATCCGAGCAAGACCTTCTCGACCCAATTCTACCGTCGAGCCTATGGGCACCTGTTCGCACCAAGCGAATCACCGTTCCTGCACTACGTCCGCACCGGCCGTGCCGCCGGGCTGATGGGCTGCCCCGAGGATCTCGGCAGCTGGCCGCCCATGGAGGCCCCCGAGCCCCGGGACTGGGACACCCTGCCCCGCGCCCTGACCCTCGCCCAGGCCCGGGTCGTCGTGATCATGCCGGTTTACAAAGGCCGCGGCGAGACCCTGCGCGCCATCCACGCCTGCCTCTCCGCCCCGCAGAAAACCCCGTTCACCCTGCTCGCCGTCAACGACCGGTCCCCCGACCCACAGCTAACCGCCGAGCTGGCCGAGCTGGCCGGTCGCGGCCTGTTCCACCTCGTCGAGAACCAAAACAACCTCGGCTTCGTCCGCTCGGTCAACCGCGGCCTCTCCCTGCGCCAGGGCCGTGCCGTGGTCCTGCTCAACTCCGACGCCCAGGTGTTCGGCGACTGGCTCGACCGGCTCGTCGCCCATGCCGAGACCGCCGGGGCCGAGGGCCGCCCGCCGGTCGGCAGCGTCACGCCGCTGTCGAACAACGCCACGATCTGCAGCTACCCGCGCTTCAACGCCAACAACACCATGGCGCTGGAGATCCCCCGGCCCGAACTCGACCAGGCCGCCCGCACGCTCAACCGCGGCCGCTCGGTGGAGGTGCCCACCGGCGTCGGCTTCTGCATGTACATGACCGCCGCAGCGCTGGACGCGGTCGGGGTCCTCGACGAAATCGCCTTCGGCAAGGGCTACGGCGAGGAGAACGACTGGTGCATGCGCGCCCGCAAGGCCGGGTTC
>NZ_JAKSYK010000153.1:0-4179 GCF_022829425.1 Methylobacterium sp. J-072
CGGCATGATCGGGCGGCCCTTCCACCACACGATGATCACCGGCACGAACAGACTAAGGGGCGCGATGGTGAGGAGCGCCCACAATTCGAGGTCGGACAGGTCCATGAACGGGAGGTAGGGGCGTGTTACCGCTACGCTTTCTTCACGCTGGGTGGCACAGTGCCGCCGTCATGCCGACCCGGCCCGAGCACCGCGTCTTCTACCCGATCGACTGGCGCGAGCTGTCGATGGCGATCCGGTTCGGTCGGGCGCAGGGCCGGTGTGAGAGCTGCGGGCGGCCGCACGGGCAGATGGTCTACCACCTCGGCGATGGCCGCTGGTGGGACGCTGAGGCTGGCCGCTGGCGCGATGGATGGGGACGCCGGATCCGGATCAGGTCGGGTACGGATATTCTCGGCCGCGCCCGCCGAACCCACGTCGTTCTGGCAGCAGCCCACCGGGATCACGACACGGCTAACAACGTCGACGCCAACCTCGTGGCCTTCTGCCAGCGCTGCCACATGATCCACGACCGGCCGGAGCATCAGAGGCGGCGGCGGCGCACGCTGTTTCGGCGGAAGGCGATGGGCGATTTGTTCGGCGGTCCCTACGCCTAAGGTTAGGGTAGCGGAAGCTGTTCTTGAGCCGTCAGCTATCCTGATCGAGGTCGAGATCGCGGATCAGGTCGCCGATCGGATCGCCGTCGGCAGTCCTGTTCTGGGAGACTGGATGTACCAGGGTGCTCGAAAGCCTGGGCAATGTCCTCACCCCCGGCGGTAGGGGCATCGTTGGACGATGTGCCAACAGTGCGCTGCTATCCGCCATCAACGCAGCAGGCTCACTGCCGTGTAGTCTATGCGGAGGATCGGCCCAGATCGTCGGTCCGGCCGCCGTTCCATCAGCGACTACAACGACCCGGACATTGCGTTCCGACCTCTCGTAGTTGCCCGGATGTAGGACGTGGGCGGCGACCAGCAGCCCGAAGGCAGCAATCGCGGTGGTGGCGAGGGTGGATCTGTAGTGTTCCATGTAGGCGGAACAGACGGCCAAGCTTGCCGTTCCGCGGGCTCTTTCGGGATAGCTAATCGCGAATTTACGACCGCCCTACCAGCTTGGCCGCCATCTTCCTCACTCCGGATCGTGATTTATCTGAACATCAAGCGTTGTGGATGTGGATTGGGACGCTGGTCGAGGGCAAAGAGCCTACACAGCCGACGGGCTTGGCGTAGTCCGAACCACTGCGGTCTGCATCAGCTCGGGCTTGTTGACGATGAGGGCCGCGGCGATCTCGGTCAGCGCCTTGTCCTCGATCTCGCTGATACCCTCATGATCGGCGACATCGACAGCGACCAAGAACGCGTCCTGCCGCTGCTCTATCGGACGGCCGGCTATCGCGGCGACCCGGCGAAGGTTCTCTACTCGGCCAGCACGGGTTCGTGCCCGAGCGATCGCCTCGTACAGGGCCTCCTCCAACATCAGGAGGTCGTAGCCCTTCTCGATGATCGGGTTCGCGCGCAGACCGACCAGCGCGGTTTCGAACTCATCACCCGCCACCTCGCCGTCAGCCACGATGACGTTGGCAGCAGCCGAGATCCCAGCCTGCATCAGCGCTTCGTCGCCGGCATAGGCCGTGACCGTCCGGCCGAAGCGGGTCAGCAGATCCTTGAGGGCGTTCATCGCGATCCAATCGGTTTTCAGACAGCAGCCCTACAGCAGCGCAAGCGACATGCTACGACGCCTGACTGGGCTTGCTTCTCTAGCAGAGCTCGCGTTTGGCAGCTTCGAATGACCCGGCTGGCAGAACTACAGAATGACCCCGCGTTCCGACAGGCGGTATTGGCCGTGCGAGGCGCTTCCAGCACCCTCAGCGGACGAGAGGTGACTGAGGCAGAAGCTCAGTTCCTTGTAGGCATCGCGCTCGCTACCTTCGCGAATGCCGGTGGCCTGAACGAGCCGAGCGTCAGTCATCTCGCGCGCTTCTCTGGCAAGCTAGGGGCGAGCGAGACCGTCGATAGCCTGACTCAGCACTGAGCATCGAGAGATACCCCGCGGCTTGCGTCCGCGGGGCAATCGATAATTATTTACCGCTGGGAGCTGCGCCGCTGCCGGTGGTGCCGTTACCCGAGCCGCTGCCGGCAGGGGCACCGGGGGTATCGACGCGCGGACCGCCGCTGGTGCCAGGCGCCATGCCAGTCCCCATCGAGCCCGCACCTGTCTCCATGGACTTCTCGGAGTTGCTCTTTACGGAACCCGGATTGTTCATGTTGCCTTCGGCGCTGCCTCCGCCGGCGGGGGTTTGAGCGAGTGCTGCTCCTGCCATCGCGACAGAAAGCGCAGCGGCGAGAGCGAGTGTCTTCATCGACATGGCGTTTTGCTCCAGACGGATCGGTTCGATCGGTCCTGGGCTGAACGTCATCGTGATCGATATCGTTCAAGCTTTCGTCATGGATCACCGCGCTTGGCATCATTTTGCTTGCCGCCGGCGCTCGGTTCAGCTACGTCGCCGCCCCAGACAGAAAAAAGGCCACCCCCGAAGGAGCGGCCCGAAGTCTAGGGAGGAAACGCCCTTCTCAGGGCAACAGGATCGCGACGCCATCGCCATCCCGCAGCGCAAACCTAGGTCGGTGCAGCGCAATAAACAATCCCGAAAATCCGACCAGATCACATAGTTGTCGCGTCTCCCTGTGCCGGTCGCATGAGCATCAGGCTTAGACACACCAATCATTAACCGGGTTGTCACTCCCTCGCCGCATGTTGGTCGTAGGCACTCTCGCTCCCGCAACAGCCGTGAGCAGAGCATGACGCGAGCCGACCTCGACAAGCGCGCCGAGCTGACCGTGTGGCCTGGCCGGGGCCCAGCGCACGTCGCACAGGGTCACGAGTTCCCGACGCTACGCCAGGCTCTGGCGGCAGCCGCTGAAGCCATAGACGCAGACGGAGCGCAGCCCTGGATCATCACATAGGACGGCGACATTCTCTCACCCCGTTGGATTAGGGCCAACGCCGGATCGAGCCGCCTGCAATAACGGCCGTAAGCCGACGCTTGCGGGATCCGGTTTTCCCGTTGCGCCAACTCTCACACAACTGCCCGGCCGAGGCTTTACGGGGGGCAGGGAACTGGTCCGCGTGCGCCTGTTGTAGAGAGTCTCTCACAACGCTCGCCGCATCAGGCGGACCAGCTTGGAGCCACAGGGTGCCCAGCGGGCCTTCAGGTCTGCCCATGCTTGCACTTGTTCCGGAAGGCCTTGCGCGCCTTGCCATGCAGACCCTGCTTATCGGCCTCTGCCGAGCATTCTTTCGACTTGGCCGTGCGGTCCACCGTGGGTGCATCGGACTTCATCGCCGGTGCGGACGCAGCCGCGCCGGGCACCATGCCAGGTGTGTTCGTCGTCCCTTGCGCATTGGCAGGAGCGACGAGGAAAAGGCTGCTCGCGACCAACGAAACGGCGAGGGTGAGCTTCATGATCGAATGCTCCTGTAAGCCGCCTGAAACAGCTTCACGATAACCTGCGTTCCGCCACACACGGATCAGTGATTTGTCACTTGATCCATACTATCGCGCTCGACGGGCGCTCGGCTTCGGACCCCCAGAGGTTGCGCTTGGCGCGAGTCTTACTCGCAACCGCGAGATCGCCGCCGCGGTCGCGGGCTCACAACCCAAGCGCGAAAATCTTCTGAACCTTCCACCTCAAGCGCTATTAACCCAGATCAAGAGTGGTTCGAGGGCCACTCACTTTCCCATCAGGTTCAGACCCGCGTTCAGCATGCGAACCGTTGACCCGTACACGCCTTCGCTCGGCTCCTCACATGATCCGGTACTACACGGTGTAGCCACCGGATTGGCGGACCTGTTTCCCCCAGTCGACCACCCTGTAGGCTTCGCGGATGGGTCCCAGGACACTCCCGACGTCATCGCTGAGCCAGCCTCGATCTCGGATGACAACTCAGACGGCGGGGTGTGACTCCACCGCTAGCGGTCAGTTCCGCCACACCGACTCTCACGCAACTGCCTGGCCAAAACCTCACAGGTGAACTGCGGAGAGTTGGCCCACGGTCAGGCTGTCGTCGGTCAGGCTCTTCCGCGTTGAGCCTTCAGCCGCTGCAGGGCGCGCTCATTCTCGCGATCGAACTGTGCCGGCGTCATTTCTCCAGCGTCTACACGGCGTGCGAGCTGCTTGCGGTATTCCAGTGCGTCTTCCT
>NZ_JAKSYK010000156.1:0-594 GCF_022829425.1 Methylobacterium sp. J-072
TGGATCAGGTGGGCAGCGGGTTCTTTCTGGACGACAGCACCGGGTCGGGTCCCTCGCTCAAATATGGCGGCTCCGACGTGACCACGGGTCAGTTCGTTGGCTGGGGCCCGACGGGCGCGGAAAAGACGGTCACCGGATACCAGGTGGCCTGGAAGGTGACGGGCGCGGACCAGTACACGGTGTGGAACGCCGACGCGAACGGCAACTTCACCGGATACGCCGTCGGTACGGTGTCGGGCTCGGACCCGTCCCTGCAGAACCGGGGCAAGAGGTGTGGGCAAGGTGTGAGCAGCGACGGCCAGATCGGGGTCGTGGCTATGACCATCGAAGAGTTTGGGGCGAAGCGTCTGGATCAGGTGGGCAGCGGGTTCTTTCTGTACGACAGCACCGGGTCGGGTCCCTCGCTCAAATATGGCGGCTCCGACGTGACCACGGGGCAGTTCGCTGGCTGGGCCCCGATGGGCGCGGAAAAGACGGCCACCGGCTACCAGGTGGCCTGGAAGGTGACGGGCGCGGACCAGTACACGGTGTGGAACGCCGACGCGAACGGCAACTTCACCGGATACGCCGTCGGTACGGTGTCGGGCTCGGACC